>JASLCA010000195.1 GCA_030146225.1 Sphingobacterium sp.
GCTGAATTTCGCTGGGATTATATTGGGCGTCCTTAATGGACTTTTCCATACGTTCTATTTCGGTTACGTAAAAGTTTTTCTCTGTTTCCAGCTTATTCTTTTCTTGCTGATATGCATGCTGTGTGCCTACATCATAGCGATCAAAGAAACACATCCAAACCAAAAAAGCAATACCTGCAATAAGATATTTATTTCGAATTATCGTGAGAAACCTTTCCATAGCCCAAATGTACGCATAGCATTTCTAATAATTAGCAAATTCAGGAAAGTTATATGCAGATCACGCTTCCTAATGCGCTGTGCCCAAAGAGACAGCACAAAAAAAAGGGAAGCGCTACAAAGCACTTCCCTTTCATATTGACCGAAGTCAATAATTATTTTTTAGGTGCAAACTTAAAGTTCTTCCCAATAAAGCGTGCATTCTTGCCCAACTCTTCTTCAATACGTAGCAACTGATTGTACTTAGCCATACGATCTGAACGAGACGCAGAGCCCGTTTTAATCTGTCCACAGTTAAGCGCTACCGCTAAGTCAGCGATGGTAGCATCTTCTGTCTCACCTGAACGGTGTGACATTACGGAAGTATATCCTGAGTTCTGTGCTAATGAAACCGCATTGATGGTCTCTGTAAGCGAACCAATCTGGTTAACCTTAACCAAGATAGAGTTTGCAGTCTCCGTATCAATACCTTGTTGTAGACGTTTTGTATTTGTAACAAATAAATCATCTCCAACCAGTTGTACACGGTTTCCGATTAAATCAGTCAAAGCTTTCCAACCTGACCAGTCATCCTCGTCCATACCATCTTCAATAGAGATAATTGGGTATTTAACGGTCAATTCAGCAAGGTAAGCCGCTTGTTCTTCGCTTGAGCGAACAGCTCCTTTATCGCCTTCAAACTTGGCGTAGTTGTATTTTCCATCAACATAAAATTCAGCCGCAGCGCAATCCAATGCTAGACAGATGTCTGAACCAGCCTTGTAACCAGCTGTTTCTATTGCTTTTAACACCGTCTCAATAGCATCTTCTGTGCTATCAAATTTAGGTGCAAAGCCACCTTCATCACCAACTGCAGTTGATAAATTACGGTCATGTAATATTTTTTTCAAGGTATGGAATACTTCCGTTCCCCAACGTAATGCTTCCGAGAATGATGGAGCGCCAATTGGCATAATCATAAACTCTTGGAAAGCAATCGGTGCATCTGAGTGCGAACCACCGTTGATAATATTCATCATTGGGATTGGCAATGTATTGGCATTAACACCCCCAATATAACGGTACAATGGTTGATGAGATTCCTGAGCTGCTGCTTTTGCTACCGCTAAAGAAACACCTAAGATTGCATTTGCGCCTAAAACACCTTTGTTTTCTGAACCGTCCAAGTCAATCATAATCTGGTCAATTGTATTTTGTTCAAATACATCAACCCCAGCTAAAGCTTCCGCAATTTTAGTGTTAACATTGGCTACTGCCTTCAAGACACCTTTACCTAAGTATTTTGACTTGTCACCATCGCGTAACTCAACTGCCTCATGAATACCTGTAGAAGCACCTGAAGGTACTGCTGCACGTCCAACAAAACCATTTTGTGTAGTAACATCTACTTCGATCGTAGGGTTACCGCGCGAATCAAGGATCTGGCGCGCATGAACATCAATTATTAAACTCATCTTTATATATTGTCTTTTAATTTGGCTTAGTGTAACTCAGACACTAAGATACTGTTTTATCTTAGGAAATCCAAACTTAGATAAATTTACTTTTATATGCAATACCTTGGTTTTGCGCATAATTTTTATTCCAAGTTTAAGCAGGTTTTCTACCTATACTAACGCATAAAAAAGGCTAAACGATATCGTTTAGCCTTTTTTATTTTCGCTATTTATTTTACCATCGCTACGAAATCATCGAATAAGTAACGGGAATCATGCGGTCCTGGAGAGGACTCTGGGTGATATTGCACTGAAAATGCTTTCTTACCCTTCACGCGTATACCTTCAATGGATTGATCGTTTAGGTTGATATGGGTTACCTCAACGGTTTCAGATTTCTCTATATCTTCTTTGATAACGCCAAAACCGTGGTTCTGCGAAGTAATCTCGCAGCGGTTTGCAATTATATTTTTCACAGGATGGTTAATCCCGCGGTGACCGTTGTGCATCTTCTGCGTACGAATGCCATTGGCTAAGGCTAAAATCTGATGACCTAAGCAGATACCAAACATAGGCTTGTCTGCTGCGATAATTTCTTTTACCGTCTGTATAGCATAGTCCATAGCAGATGGATCTCCTGGGCCATTTGATATAAAATAGCCATCTGGATTCCACGCTTCCATCTCCGCAAAGGTTGTTTTTGCAGGGAATACCTTAGCATACACTTGTCTATCATCAAAGTTGCGCAAGATATTCTTCTTAATGCCTAAGTCCAGCACCGCAATGCGGGTAGCCCCAGACTCATCCCCATAGAAGTAAGGCTCCTTAGTAGAAACCAATGAAGATAATTCTAAGCCATCCATAGAAGGAACCTTTGCAAGCTGCGCTTTCAATAATTCCACATCCAGATTCTCTGAAGAGATAATGGCATTCATCGCACCTTTGCTCCGAATATGACGCACCAATGAACGGGTGTCAATATCCGAAATGCCGACTAAATTGCCTGCTTCAAAATAGCTCTGAATAGAAGTATCAGCCATCTTGCGGCTGTAAGTGATGTTATAGTTCTTACAAACCAATCCAGCAATTTGAATCGAAGATGATTCGGCATCGGCATCAGCGATACCATAATTACCGATATGCGAATTCGTGGTAACCATTATTTGTCCATGGTAGGAAGGATCTGTAAAGATCTCTTGATATCCAGTTGTGCCTGTATTGAAACAGATCTCACCTGTAGTCGTTCCAATCTTTCCGGCAGCCTTGCCATGGTAAACTGTTCCGTCTTCAAGCACCAAAATAGCGGGTAATGTACTGTAGTTGGTCATTCTTATATAACTATATTTATAACAATTCTTTTTTCTTAGACACAAAAAAAGCCCACATGGGCTAAAAATTTATTAAATATGCTTTTTCTCAATGTAAACATTGATATTTTTCGACGATGCGATGAGATATACGTCCTCGATTTTCACTGGGGAACAAAGGTAGATAAAATATTCAATAATCATTTATTTTTTTATTTCTTTTCAAAGATTATTGCTGTTCCAGCAGACTACTCCTACTCTGCTTATCTTGCCAACCTAGCTATGTAACAAACAAAGCCATCGTAACAGCATATTCCTATTCCTACAGGCCGCAGCCCCCACCGGCAGTCTTGGCTTCCAATCTACTGCTATGAACTTGCCTTGGCTACTCGCCTAGCGGAGCAGGCCGGCTGCTCGAATGTCCCGATTAATCTGTAAGATGTCTTCAGGTATCGCATCATGCTGAAACCAGTCTAGGTCCATCCTATTGTCCATCGCTATGCGCTTCAGGCGGAGGTGATTTTCAAAATGTGCCTTTAATGCTTCCAAGCCCTGTTCAAACTCAATATGAAAATCTTCATGCAGGGCCTTTATTAAGATTAATACCTTAAAGGCTCTTCCAATAAGATAAATATCCAAGCTATAGGCAAACTTTGCTGAAGACTTAATCATAGCATGCTGGCTTTTCTCCAACACCTCATTCAACATTAAGAGGTTTAGGCTAGCCTCGCCATATTTATCCTTTGTAACCTTCACATGCTCGGTAATCCCCTTGCTAATGGAGCGCAACTCCAACAATATTTGCTTGGGCGTACGTGCGATATCCTTAAACTGATCTATTCGTGTAGTCAAGCCTTCTTCCATCGCCTCCCGCTGATCTTCCACAGTATCGTCACTTACTAATTCAAAGTATAAACGCTTAGCCAGAATAATATCTTTCTTTAAAAGTCTTAACAACAACTTATCCTTCTCTTTTGCGGGCAAAAGACTTATCGCTTCCTTAAATTCTTGATCAAACTTCATACGCTGGTATTCATTTTATAGTTAAACCTCCTCAAAAACACCCCAAATTAAGCAATCCTTTCCTATTGAATCTTTTATTCAGCTAATATTCATCAAAAAATATAGAAGCGCTGGTTTTTAAAAGAGCCAAGTCGTCCGGTATTGATTCTTACTTAGGCCCTTTAAATTGAGCTTCCAGCAGCGCTTCTAATGCAGTCCGCAGGCGAATATTAAATAGAAAAGAACAAATGTAACCAACATCTAATACGGCGACTAAATAATGAATAAGAAACTGATAATTAGACTTTTTAATGACGAATTTTAACACCTAAAACACGAACTTACCTCCTCTTAAAACAGGCGAAATTATGAAAAAACGAACTCTTTGCATATTCCTAATTCTACAGCTGAAACTACTTTTCGGTCTAGCCCTAGCAAATGCTAGTGATGCGAATTATCCTCAATCAAAGCATAAACTAGCAAGTGTTCTTTCCTCCAATCCTCCGCAGCTAAAAGCAGGATACAGCGCCCCTTTAGCAGGGCTCAATGAGGATTGCATCCACCTACCGTGGAGGAAGCTTGACAGCAGTAAAGTAAGCAACATTACCCCCTTAAAACCCCAGCAAACCATGCGCGCAATTACCTTAAGCCAATTTGGAGGAACAGAAAATTTACAGCTAACAGCCATCCCCATGCCTACAGTCAAGGCAGATGAAATACTGGTTAAGGTAAAGGCAATAAGCATAAGTCCAGTAGACGCGATCACACGACAAGGAAAAGGGTTAGCTCCTTTTTTCGAAGCCGATCAGCCGATTATTCTAGGCTGGGGAATCTCAGGTGTGGTAACGGAGGTCGGGGCTCATGTCTTAAACTTTAAGGCTGGAGATGCTGTATTTAGTATGGTCAACTTCCCCGGGCAAGGCAAGGGCTACGCCGAATTTGTGGCCGTTCCTGAGCTTCAGGCAGCACATAAACCTGCCTCGATCAGCCACGCTGAAAGCGTATCTATATCCATGTCAGGCCTTACCGCATGGCAGGCCTTCACCCTATTCGGAAAGCTCAAGAAGGGCGATCGGGTATTAATACAAGGTGCTGGTGGTGGTGTTGGTCATTATGCAGTGCAAATTGCGAAGCATCTAGGTGCATACGTTATAGCGATTGATGCTGCTCGTAAAAGAGATTTCGTGCTGAGCCTAGGAGCTGATGCGTATATCGATTATCAAAGCCAAAGATTTGATGAAATAATCCAGGATATAGACTTTGCCTTAATATCCATACAGGGAGATAGCTTTGACCGCTCCCTAAAGGTCTTAAAAGCGGGTGCTACGGTTGTTAGTCTAGTAGGCGGGATAAGTCCCCAAAGCATGGTGAAAGCTAAAGAGAAGGGCTTAAAAGGCAGCTTCCATATGGGGGTAAAAACTAGCGTGAAGGACTTAGATATTCTTGCCGACTTGCTGGATAAAGGCGTTGTGAAATCGTATATTTCCCATAGGTACCAATTCTCACAAATGGCTGAGGCTCATGACCAGATAGCAACTGGACAAACTACGGGGAAGATTGTGGTAGCGATTGAATAATCCCATTAATCAACCTTCCCAGTAGGCTATTTAAAACTTTGAGATAAGGCCATCCACTTCTTCCTCTGGGGTAGCCCATGAAGTAATCAATCGAATTGCCGCATGCTCTGCGTCTATGGTTTTCCATACAAAAAAATCATACTCCAGGGCAAGCTTATCAATAATTGCGCGTGGAAGTATAGGGAAGATTTGATTCGTCTGCGGTTCAGTCAAAAAGGTATAGCCTTTTGCCTGAATCGCTGCTGCAATCTTTAGTGCCATGGTATTGGCATGCAGGGCTAAATCCAGGTACAAATCATCCTTAAAGAGTTCTAAAAACTGTATGCCCAATAGTCTTCCTTTGGCCATTAAAGCTCCTTTTTGTTTTAAAACATAGGCAAAGTCAACTGCTACTTCAGGATTGTTTAATACAATTGCTTCTCCGAGTAATGCCCCATTCTTGGTGGCTCCTATATAGAATACATCTGTTAAGGCCGCAATATCAGCCATGGTCAAATCATTGGTAGGAGACATTAAGGCATGGCCCAGTCGTGCCCCGTCCATAAAGAGATATAGACCTTGTGCGCGGCAGTATTCGGACAAGGCCGTTAACTCTGCCTTGCTATAAATTGAGCCTATCTCTGTGCTATTGGAGATATACACGAGCTTTGGCTTAACAACATGCGGCTTTAGGCCATATTGTGCCAAGCAGTCTGCTACGGCAGCTACACTTAATTTGCCATCTTTGGTCTCTACAGGTATTACCTTGTGTCCAGTGGACTCAATGGCGCCTGCTTCATTGGCATAAATATGCCCTGTAGCGGCACTGATAACGGCTTCATGGGTACGCAACAAGGCCGAAATCACCAAGAGGTTTGCCTGCGTGCCACCTGTCACTAAGTGTATACTGGCCTCTGCATTGTTTATCTTCTGCTGAATTAAGGCTACTGCCTGTTGCGTATAAATATCATCCGCGTAGCCTGCCTGCTGTTGCATATTGGTTTCTACAAGCTTCTGTAATATATTGGGATGCGCCCCTTGAGCATAATCATTTTTAAAACTATACATTGCCTATTATTTTAGGCAAAAATACGGGATTAAAGGCGTTATTCCATTTTAATTTCAAAAGTATTAGGTATACACGTAAGCCCTTCATTCTTTCAATTCCTACTGCTGTTATACCCCAAGATCGGCTTTGCAATAAGGACTACTTGAATATGCCTAGCGTTCCTTTCCACTCCCTATTTTCTATCTTTAATACACCTATTGCAAGCAGTAAATCGCCAATAGTGATAGTTATTAATATGTCAGACACTGCTACACAGCTTGTAATATTAGGGGGATTGACTTGATATTTAGTTAAACAACTGGAAATCGAAGGCCTAGGATTCAGTCTGAGGCGGATAAAAGCGATGCTTTATCTTACAAAAAAGGGCCTGTAGCGTATAAAACGGTACAGGCCCTTTTCCAGAAAAGGTTTTAATCTACTTTAAAAAGCCATATAAAAATGCTTGCGCATTGTCTTGTGGTTGTAAACCACCTAAGGGGCTGGTTACCGCAGCTGAGCTGCTACTCACCCAATCCAATATAAAGGGGCCTTTTAAGATATAATCCTCTAGCACCTTTAATTGCTGGATTCGAGCAGTCCAATTGCTATTTGAATAGTCCCGTTTGGGATTGCTTAGTGTCATTAAACTCTGATTGATCGCATAGGTAAATGACATATCTGCTCCAAAGGTCCTTTGGGAATATTGAGGCATTTAACACTCCTAGACGCAGATTATTCCCTTTAG
>JASLCA010000205.1 GCA_030146225.1 Sphingobacterium sp.
TCTAGGTGCCCAGATCGCATCTTTGCATAACCTTCACTTCTACCTTTGGTTGATGAAAGAGGCGAGAGCAAAGATTTTGGATGGTTCCTTTTACAATTGGAAAGAGAAGATGGTCAAAGTGTTGGCGCAGCGTTTGTAGTTCAACCTAAGATATTGGCAATAACTTATTGCAGATGACTTTAAGTTATTGCTTTTTGCTTTTCATTTTTTACTTTTGGCTATTATTCTTTACGAAAAGAAATGAATATAATTGATCGCTATATTATTAAAAAATACTTAAGTACTTTCCTGTTTACGGTAGGTATTTTTATTATAGTGATCGTGGTTTTCGATGTATCCGAGAAGCTGGATGACTTCCTGAAAAACAAGGCCCCCATGTCGCAGGTTTTTCTGCAATACTATGCCTTAGGAAGTATTCCGTTTTTCTTGAATATGCTGACGCCGCTAATTAACTTTATTGCGGTAATCTTCTTTACCTCTAAGATGGCCGATCAGACAGAGATTGTCCCGATTCTTAGTGGTGGGATGAGCTTTAATCGCTTTTTACGGCCCTATATGATTTCGGCCAGCATAATCTTTGCCTTTACTTTGGTATCCAACCTTTGGATAATCCCCTATACCAATAAGATTAAGGTAAAGTTTGAAAATGTCTATGTGAAGCCCCATAAGATTAGCTCTTCTACGCTGTCTACACATATGCAGATTGATTCCAACACCTACGTGTATATAGACAACTTTGACACCAAAGGCAGTATTGGCTATAATTTCTCTATGGAGAAGTTTGACGGGGACATTTTAATCGAAAAGCTAATGGCGAGTCGTATTTCTTGGGACTCGGTTGCGACCAAGTGGAAGATCGAAGACTATACCATACGCACAATCGATGGCTTAAAGGAAAAGATGGATCAGGGCTCTGTACGGGATACTACCTTGGACATGCTGCCTAGAGATTTTGAAGTCTATGACAATGTGTTTACAGCGATGGACACAAAAGAGCTGAATGATCGGATTCGCAAGGAGGAATCCCGCGGAACGGGGATGATGACGGACCTTTTATTGGAGAAGTACAAGCGTTATATCGGTCCATTTTCAGCCTATATCTTAACCCTAATGGGGGTGTCATTATCCTCTAAGAAGGTGCGCGGCGGGATAGGACTGAGCTTAGGGATAGGTATAGGCTTAAGCTTTGGCTTCCTGGTTTTGGTGCAGTTTTCAACCATGTTTTCCCTAAAGGGTGGATTGCCACCTTTGATTGCGATACTAATCCCAAATGTACTTTTCCTAGCCTTAGGGCTATGGCTTAAGTATAAAGCACCAAAGTAATATGCTCGGCATCTCTATTAATAAGAACATCCTTATCTTACATTTTACGGTATTGATTTGGGGCTTTACAGGCATCCTTGGAGACCTAATTACGGTCTCTGCGCTGCACTTAGTCTGGTATCGGGTATTAATTGCTGCGGTCTCACTCTTTGTGTATTTTGTGCTTAGTGGCAAGTCTATACATGTAGATCGGGGAAGATTGATCCAGTTTTTATTGGTGGGCGGTGTAGTAGGACTGCATTGGGTATTGTTTTTTCATGCCATTAAGATTTCTACGGTATCTGTAACCTTGGTTACGCTCTCCGCTGTCACGCTTTTTACGGCTATTTTAGAACCCATTATTAATAAAAAGAAAATCTCCCTAGCGGATGTTACCGTTGGCTTGCTTATTATCTTTGGGATATACCTGATTTTTAAATTTGAGATTCAATACCTCTGGGGCATTATCTACGGCTTGTCTTGTGCATTTTGTGCGAGTATCTTCTCAGTGCTAAATGCCCGTATGGTAAAAAAGAGCAGCCCTACGCTAATCACCTTCTACGAGATGCTAGGGGCATTATGTTGGGTTACCCTCTTTATGCTCTTTTCAGGAGATTTTAATGCCGAGATGTGGTTGAGTAGTTCAGATCTTATCTACTTATTGATCTTAGGGGTGATTTGTACGGCAGTAGCCTATGCTTTGGGGGTAGCGGTTATGAAGGAGCTCAGCGCCTTTACTGTGGCCTTAACCACCAATATGGAGCCTGTCTATGGGATTATTCTGGCCTTGTTGATTTTTGGGCAGAAAGAAGCCATGAGTACAGGCTTTTACCTGGGGGCCGTTATAGTGCTGACAGCAGTCTTTATATATCCTTATCTGAAGACTAGACTGGTCTTTAAGGCTAGGCCTGGAGCGGATATAAGTTAATCCAAATATGCCTATAAGAAATTGAAAAGCCGGATAGATAATCCGGCTTTTTTAAGTTTTAAGCCTGCTTATAAGTAGGCAGGTGCTTGGTCCTTGCTGGGCAGCTCAGAAGAACCCATTAAGAATTCATCCACCTTACGTGCGCATTCTCTGCCCTCCGAAATAGCCCATACGACTAAGGATTGCCCCCTGCGCATATCCCCTGCTGTAAAGATTTTAGCACAGGAGCTTTGGTATAGCCCCTCTTGAGCAGCTACATTTCCACGTGAATCTAGCGCTATGCCCAGCTGCTCCAATAAGCCCTCCGACTGCGGATGTAGAAAGCCCATTGCTAAGCAGACCAATTCACAGGGTAACTCCCTTTCCGAACCCGCTATTTCTGTAAAGCGGACTGGCCGGCCTGCGGCATCGAGTTCCCAGGTGAGGTCTACGACCAAGGCTGCTCTTAACGCCCCCTTATTATCCCCTAAGAAAGCCTTCGTGCTTATGCTCCAATAGCGCTGGCAGCCTTCTTCATGGGAGCTGGTTGTCTTGAGCAAAGTCGGGTAGGTAGGCCAAGGCATGGCTGCTGTTCGCTGCTGCGGAGGCTGTGGCAATAATTCGAACTGGGTGATGGACTTGGCTCCCTGGCGATTGGAAGTGCCCACACAGTCAGATCCTGTGTCTCCGCCCCCAATAATCAGTACATTTTTGCCAGCTGCATGTATATCCAAGCCTGTTAGCGGGGATTTTCCCACTCGTTCATTCTGTTGTTTCAGGAAGTCCATAGCATAGTGCACGCCCTTTAAGTGACGACCTGGGATGTCCAAATCCCTAGGGATGGTGGAGCCTCCGGCTAAGACTATGGCATCAAAATCGGCTAAGTCGCTTGCAGGTATAGTTTTCCCTACTTCAGCATTGCAGCGAAAGCTTATGCCTGCCTCTTGCATCAAGGTAATCCTTCTATCGATTATATCCTTGTCGAGCTTAAAATCTGGAATGCCATAGCGGAGCAACCCACCAGGCTTATCCGCTCTTTCATATACCTGTACCTCATGTCCCGCTTTGTTAAGCTGCTCGGCAGCCGCCAATCCAGCTGGCCCAGAGCCCACAATAGCAATGCGCTTGCCCGTCTTTAGATAGCTTTTTTGAGCCTTAACATAGCCCTTTTTAAAGGCTATTTCAATAATGTGCTTCTCGATTTCCTCAATAGCGATTGGGGACTTATTTATGCCGAGCACACAGGCAGATTCACAGGGAGCAGGGCAGATGCGTCCCGTAAACTCTGGAAAGTTGTTTGTGCTGCTGAGGATATGATATGCTTCTTCCCATTGTGCATTGTAGACCGCATCATTAAATTCTGGTATAACATTGCCTAAAGGACATGCTGCATGGCAAAAGGGGATGCCACAGTCCATGCAACGGGCTGCCTGTTGATCTAATTCTGCTGGTGCATAGGCCTGCACAAACTCCTTGTAATCTTTTTTTCGGCTTTCTACAGTGGTCTTCTGTGGTAATGCCCTATCAAATTCTAAAAATCCTGTTGGTTTTCCCATGGTTTGTTTCCGCTGTTGTTAGGCTTGTTGTAATACGTTTAATAATACTTTCTTGTATTCCCTTGGGAATACCTTTACAAAGTAAGTCTTCTCTTGATCCCAGTTGCGTAGGATCTCTTGTGCCTTCAGGCTATTGGTAAGGTGTATATGTCGTTTGAGGAGGTTGAGAATGGCTGCCTCATCCTCCCTATCCAAGGGATCTATATCCACCATATCCGGATTGCAGTTGTGAGGAAATTGTTCCGCTACATCATAAACCCAAGCAATTCCACCACTCATCCCTGCTCCAAAGTTCCTGCCTGTGGTTCCTAGGATTAAGGCCCGGCCTCCAGTCATATACTCACAGCCATGATCCCCTATGCCTTCTACTACGGTGGTTGCCCCGGAGTTGCGCACCGCAAAGCGCTCGCCTGCTAGCCCATTGATAAATAGGTGTCCCGAGGTTGCGCCATAGAGGGCTACATTCCCAATTATAATATTCTTGGCTGCTGTCAAGCTACTCGCTTTGCTGGGGTAGATCGCAAGCTGTGCACCCGATAGGCCCTTGCCTACATAATCATTGGCCTCGCCCTCCAGCTCAAAGGAAATCCCCTTAGCGGCAAAGGCCCCAAAGGATTGCCCTGCTGAGCCTTCAAACTTGTAGTTTATGCTATTGTCTGGCAGGCCTAGCGCTGCATAGCGTTTGGATATTTCATTCGATAGTAGCGTGCCTATGCTGCGGTCGGTATTCTTTACGATAAAGCTGCCAAAGACAGGTTTTTTATGATCCAGGGCTTCCTGAGCTTGCTTAAGCAGGCCCCAATCTAGGATCATGCTCAGGCTATGGTCCTGCTCTTGACTATTGTGCAGGGAGTCGTTAGCTGTGTTTTGTGCAACATGTAGCAGCTTGCTTAAGTCTACTTTGGCTGCTTTCCAATGCTTATTGTCGGCCCGCTTCTTTAAAAACTGCGCCCTGCCCACCATTTCGTTTATACTGCGGAACCCCAGTTCAGCCATGATCTCTCGGATGTCTTGGGCTAAGAATTGGAAGAGATTGACAATCTCCTCAGGCTTTCCCGAGAAGAGCTTGCGTAGCGCAGGGTCTTGTGTGGCTATGCCTACAGGGCAGGTGTTTAGATGGCATTTGCGCATCATAATACAGCCGCCCGCCACCAAGGCCGCCGTGGCTACGCCCCATTCTTCTGCTCCCAGTAAGGTAGCGATCACAATGTCCCTTCCGGTCTTCATTTGACCATCTGCTTGCAGTACCACGCGGCTGCGCAGCTTGTTGAGTACCAGTGTCTGCTGGGCTTCAGCGAGCCCGAGCTCCCAAGGTAGTCCGGCATGCTTAACAGAGCTAATGGGGGAGGCTCCTGTGCCACCATCATAGCCTGCAATGAGGATAACATCCGCATGTGCTTTAGCCACCCCTGCGGCAATGGTGCCCACTCCAGCTTTGGATACCAGCTTTACATTGATGCGGGCTTTACGGTTTGCATTTTTAAGGTCAAAGATCAGTTGGGCTAAATCCTCTATGGAGTAAATGTCATGATGTGGGGGAGGGGAGATAAGGCCTACTCCCGCAGTAGCATGCCGTAAGCCAGCTATAAAATTATCTACCTTATGCCCTGGTAATTGTCCGCCCTCACCCGGCTTGGCTCCTTGTGCCATCTTAATCTGTAGCTCATCGGCTTCGCTCAAGTAATGCGAGGTCACCCCAAAACGGGCGGAAGCCACCTGCTTAATGGCCGAGCGCATGGAATCTCCATTGGCTAAGGGTTGATAGCGTGCAGCATCCTCCCCACCTTCACCGGTATTGCTCTTGGCGCCAATGCGGTTCATGGCAATAGCTAGGGTGCTATGCGCTTCTGTAGAGATGGAGCCCATAGACATAGCGCCTGTTGCAAATCGCTTCATAATTGCAGCTATGGGCTCCACCTCACTTATAGGGATGGAGTTGCGATGCTTGGCAAAGTCCAGCAATCCTCTTAAGGTAAACAGATGCGTATCCTGCTTGTTAATCCGCGCAGCATATTGCTTGTAGGCTTCATAATCTGTATTCCTACAGGCCTTTTGGAGCAGGTGTATGGT
>JASLCA010000207.1 GCA_030146225.1 Sphingobacterium sp.
TTTTTATTAAGCCGGCACAATGGAGAAGTAACCCAAGTACTTGAGAAAAAGCAAGAACCCCAAAGCAATTAACTGTTGGTTTAGGGCAAATCAAGTGAAATCTCCTTTAATTTCGGCTCCAATTCCAGCTATTTACTTGGGCTATAGCCCTGTCTTTAGAATTGTTACCCAATGAAAAGCTAAATTTTCGCTGGTATTGCCTGTAAATATGCTTACTTTCACGACTTGTTTGAAACGCTAATCAACTAACCTACAAAATCATGACCTCAACAGCAAAGAGAATTACATTTACAGAGGACTGGGTAGTGGTAATCCTAGGCCTTGGTATCGTAATTTCCACCTTACTCGGATTAAGCATTCCAATTCCCAACTTTTCTTGGGATAGCCTACAGGTATTAAATCAAGAAGTACTTTCAGGAGAAAACCTCCTGAAGACTGCAGAACAATTTCTAATACTTTATTGCGTAGCCATCCTCGGAGCGCTCTTGCTGGGCAAGCCACTCAAGAACTTACTTATCGTATTTCCGATCGTATTTATAATCACATGCCTAGCCCTAGTTTTAGCAGGCAATAGCACCATTAAAGAATACAGCCTTGAAGCAGTTATCTTTAGTTTAGCCATTGGCTTAGCCATTAGTAACTTTTTTAAACTACCTGCCTGGTTTAAAGAGGCTTTATCTACGGAGATGTATGTAAAAGTGGGCTTAGTACTCCTGGGCACAACAGTTATCTTTGGAGATATTCTAAAAGCGGGCGCATTGGGCCTAGTACAATCTCTGGTGGTGGTAATATCCGTATGGTACTTTGCATTTTGGCTATGTAAAAAACTAAAGATTGATGAAGAGATGTCCCTGATGCTCTCTAGTGCCGTTTCCATCTGTGGTGTTTCGGCTGCCATTGCAACTTCAGGAGCTATCAAGGGTGACTCAAAGAAGCTCTCCTATGTCATATCCTTGGTGTTGATCACCGCTATACCCATGATGATATTTATGCCTTACATGGCCAACTGGATGGGCCTATCGCAAGAGGTTACTGGCGCTTGGCTTGGGGGCAGTATAGATACTACAGGCGCCGTTGTGGCATCGGGATCTTTGGTCGGCGAAAAAGCCCTAGAGATTAGTACTATAGTAAAATTCTCACAAAACGTACTGCTTGGAATAGCTGCCTTCGGGATTAGCATCTACTGGACCTATTCAAAATCTAAAAGTGCAGAGAATGCAGAAAAGCCGACTTTAGGCATTATTTGGGAACGATTTCCAAAGTTTGTTTTAGGCTTTATATTCGCGTCCTTATTGTTCTCCTTTATGGTGAGTCCTGAAAAGAATGAGGCCGTAAAAGCTGGACTCAAAAGCATGCAGGGACTTTGGTTCACCTTGGCCTTTACCTCTATTGGATTAGAGACCAACTTTAAAGAATTATTTGTACACAACAATAAAAAGCCACTCTACGCTTTTGTACTAGCGCAAACCTTTAATGTTATTATTACCTTAATCGTAGCGCTTCTTTTGTTTGGCTAAGGCTATTCCAGTATACATATAACAGCAGAGGCTTCTCGATGGAGAAGCCTCTGCTGTTAGGGTTGATGTTTAATCAAGGGCTTTAATAAATATTCTAATCCATTTAACTTGATTTCATAAAGTGAAGCAAGCTGAATGCCCAGCTTCCCAGCAGGAAAGCCCTTATTATGATACCATACCAAATATGGCTCAGGTAAGCGGCATAATAACCAACCTTGATACTTCCCAAACGGCATCTTGGTATTTGCCAATTCCACTAGTATTTGGGGATTGAACATATTAGTCTCGTGTTTTGCCATTTTTAAGTCTATGTAAGAGTAAACGGACTGCAATAACCCCATGGTTTACCAAGTTGGGTACCGTGCCGTAATGTTTTTTAAAGATGCTATAGCGCTCCTTCAAGCTTTCCTTGTGTCGCTGTTGAGACATCCCGCCCACTAGATATTTTGCAACATACTGTCGAACATTGATAATCTTTTCGGCCTTTTGGGCTGCCCGAATTATCCAGTCAATATCAGCACTTAGTTTATACTGCGTATCGTATGGTGAAGTAAGGCTGCGCCGAATATAGATGGCCTGATGACAGACATTCATCCCATACTTAAAGGATTTCCAGTCAAATTTGTCAGGCGTTTTATGACGTCGATCGCCAATAACCTCTCGCTCTTCATTGACGAGCTTGGTCTCCCCATAATAGATATCGGCATTGTCTCCACTACCAATAACCTTTTCTAAGGTCATATCCTCATAAAGTTCATCCCCTGAATTAAGAAACAAGACATACTCCCCTGTAGCTAAAGCAAGCCCCTTATTCATGGCGTCATAAATACCCTTATCAGGCTCTGAAACCAAGGTAGTAATTTCTTCCCTGTACCTGAGTAGCACATCTAAGGTTCCGTCCGTGGATAGCCCATCGATAACAATATACTCCATGTTTGGATAGGTCTGTTTCATAACAGAGCGTATGGTGTATTCAATATCTCGGACATTGTTGTACACAATCGTGATAATAGAGATTTTGGGTGTAAGCACAGTCTACTTCTTAGTAAATTTTTTGATTAAATAACGTACAATTCTTTCCAATAGGTTCCCCTTACGATGGGCATAAAAGTATTTTATAGCCTCGTAGGCTTTTTGATTTTCTTCAATCTCTGTTGGAAAATACCGCAACTTGCTAGCGGCCAACTCAACACGATAGGCTTGATCAATATCCGAATGTGTACCCGTTCCATCTGTACCTATATTCTGCGTCATTGAATGCCTGGGATATAGCACCAGTCCATCTTTATTAAATACCGATAGGTACCAACGTATTGCCCAAGAATTAATCTTGCCCGCCTTAAAGTCTTTGACTTGCTTCCAAAAATTCTCCTTCCCATCAATACTAAAGCGCTTTATATCCCGTCTTTTAAAATCCTTGGTCAACGCCTCAATGTCGGGATCAAAGCTAGCCCATGCTCTTTTCCATGTAGCCCAGCCCCAGCTATTCGCTACGCGAAAGAAGAAGGACTTTGGAAGCCTTCTGGGATGCTGCACAGGGTACATATAGCCGCTGATCTGCATCACCTGCTCCTTGTCCTCATAACAGTCCAATGCATCGTTAAAGTAGGTTAACGCATGCGGAGATGTAACCAGATCATCCTCCAATACAATAATTCGACCGTGCTCATTTACAATCTTGGTCACCCCATCGATCACATTGTCAGCCAAGCCAACATTCTTTGTTCGCTCAATAATATGGATATGCTTAAAATCCCAAGGCTCTCGAATAATCGCCCGTACCTGATTTACAGACTCAATGGCATCCGCATTCTTGGGTCCATCCGAAATAATATATAGAATAGATGCAGCGGCCAAAGCATTCTTTTCCAAAGCCACCAAGGTACGCCGGGCGTGCTTGGGGCGGTTATAAACAAATAATACAATGGGTGCTAATTCTCGCATTTAAATTCCTAAACAATTTTGATCCCTATAAAAAACGACGGTGCTTTTATCGTGAATAGCACCAATAGCTATGCCAGAAAAAGGAATATATTTAAAGCCACTTTTTTTCATAAATACAAATGCCTCCTGATATTTCTCACGTTCTGCATCATCCAAAATAATGACTCCACGTGTTGTTAATTTTTGGACTGCTTTTTTTACACATGCCACGCGATCCCTGCCATCTACCAGTACAATATCAAACAACTCCGCAGTCTGAAGTATTGCATCGGAATAATCTATCCCTCCCAAGGGAATATAGCGTATAGCTGCATTCGCAGGGAGGTTCCGCTTTACATATGCATACCATTCCTGATTATGCTCCGTTGAATGTACAAATTTAACTTCTTTAGCGAAATAAAAGGTAGAATTTCCAGCACCATATTCGAACATTATTAAATCCTGTTGTAGCCTACCTGCAATAAAATCTAAAAATGAATAAGACAACCAGGGAATCGGCTTGCCATCAGGGGAAAGCGCTTGTTTCTTCACATAAGAATTTAGCCAGCCTCTTTCCACAAAATAGCCTTTCCAGCTGAGCGATAACAATCCTTTTAAAAGTCGCAGGTTGAGCAATGTAGCATATGATCCGTCTTTATGCATGGGTATCTTTTATTCGAAGCTAATAAATTTAATTTGGATCTACTTTATGATTTCGTGATAATAATATTAATTAAACTCAGTCAATCAGCGTCTTGAGTTAGATCAAGGTCCCTTATCGCCTACGGCATCTCCAAGCAGAAAGACCCGCCCCAATCTAAAAAAGCAAGGCATGAACAAGCACACC
>JASLCA010000226.1 GCA_030146225.1 Sphingobacterium sp.
AATAAAAAATAGTTAGTTAGCGGTAAGTGGCCAGAATACGTGCTAAAATAAAGCACCTTAGGTATAGGGATTTCTAAGCTTAACAGCAATAGAGCCAACTACTCCCCAGCTGATAGGTAGCCTTTTTTCGACTTGCTCAACATCAAGATTGAGTACAAGCTTGACCCTAGCGTTGCTCAGGGATTGGCAACTGCGCAAAAGAAGAAACAGGTCAATAAGGCTGAAAAACTATTGCTTTTTCAGCTGCTATACTTCAGGTTTGGGTAGTACATCAATCCAAGCTAATCCCGCTTCATCTGCTCTAATTGACGCTTTGCTTCAGCGCGAATTAAGTCCAGCTCGCGGTTGGTCTCTTCGGTTATGGCATCAACACTCTGCTGCATGGACAGCTTTAAGGCATCAATGTCTTTGCGAAGTTCTAATGCTTTGCGCTTGTTGTATTGTTGGAATACATAGCCAGCTACAGCCGTAACAATTGCCACCACGATTCCCATAACTACCAAAAGGTAATTTAGGGTGCGATGAAAATCTTCAACACCCTCTTTGTGGAAGTTGATAATATCGGCAACATTCTGCTTGCTGAGCTCTAAGTTGTCCTCTTTTAAATCCAGTTCTCGGAGTCTGGCTTCCACCTTGTATTCTTGCAATTCCATACGACTTTCTAGGTCGAGCTGTGTAGCAGGCTGCGCTTTCGCTTGAATATTCCCAAAGGTCAATAAGGCGGTGCATAAAACAAGGATAAATTTCATATTAAAACAGGTTTTAATTAATAATGCGTATAATTCAAATAAAGATAATAATTATCTTACCAGTATACTAACGACTGCTGTATCTCCTGCTTTATTTTCAAGTGTAATGGTATCTGTGCCTGTGCCTTCGTCTGCTGTATTTATAAAAAGTACTTGAAAATCTACATGACTTGCGGTCTTCGGATCTATGGGACGCTCTATTTTCACGCTTTCGATGACTTTACTTGTCGACTTTAAAATATGCCAGTCTGTATTTTTAGGCAGGTTAATTTGCGCACTCATGGTGTTCTTGCCTTCAAGTTCGAGATGATTGTCGCTAAGGTTCGCTACTAGAACAGTGGAGACATCAAAATATGCCACCATACCGCGCTTGTCTTTTAGTCTGTAATAAGTATTCCCTAGCTTATGGGAAGTTACTTTTATGCCGTTAGCTTCAATTGTAGCCGTAGATGCATCTCCTCGATAGCTTTTAATGGTGTAGGGACCTCCAGCACCAAATTCTACACCCGTCATCAGATAGGTCTGCCCTTGAGAAAGATGAAGGCCAAAATTTGCTACCTTAAGGGACTCATCAGTAGAGCGGAGTTTAACAGTCGTCGTCTTAAGTTGTTTATCGGTAATGGTTAGCTCAACTACTTTTTGCGTTAATAAATCCACACTAATCGTATTGCCAGTGATGCTAACTTTTGCATCCGGCTCTCCTGCTGTCTCGGATACCCGCGCTACATATTCCCCATTTCCTGCTAATACTTCAAATGTTACAGCTAGTTTATCCGTTAGCAATTCTTGCGGGATAGACAATTCAAGTTCTTTTGTTTCCACTTCTGGTTGTATATCCTCACCGGGAGAGCTACAGGCATAGGTTAAGAATAATACGGCATATATAAATAGGAATGGGATAGGAATTCTCATAATGTGATTGTTCTTCAATTAATTGTTTAGACAAAATTATATGCGATTATAATCTAAATTTATTAAAGTTTGAAGTAACAAAACTGCTGTAATTGCCTATGAAAAGTTTTTAAGATAGCAGCGCACCTCTGTGAGCTGCTTAAGCGAGAAAATACCTAGTCCTAGGTATTTCTAAAAATAGGGATTGTGCCTAATTTGCATTATCCATTTAACGCTTCAA
Organism: Sphingobacterium sp.; assembly: GCA_030146225.1. Classification (GTDB taxonomy): domain Bacteria; phylum Bacteroidota; class Bacteroidia; order Sphingobacteriales; family Sphingobacteriaceae; genus Sphingobacterium. The sequence goes on from JASLCA010000226.1 coordinate 1,882, forward strand.
ATATGAAAAAATATATCCGACAAGTAATCTTCCTGTTTATCAGCCTGCTCAGCATGCAGTCGAGCTATGCGCAAACAGAAAAATATGCTGCACTGGCCGTTGACCGAAATAATGGATTTTATTATGGTTTTGCTAACGATTACAGTAGTCGAGAAGATGCTGAACAACGTGCCTTATTGGAATGCAAAAAAAGAGGAGGAAATTGTAGTATTGTCTTGGTTTTTTCTGGCGAAGGCTGCGCTGTCTATAGAACGATTGAAGGAAATGTCGGAACTGCTTATGGCTGGGGGCTTGCTAAAACAAGACAAGAAGCAGATGCAATTGCAACAGCAGAGGCAAAGAAGCGAAGTAATGGCATAGCACCTACAAACCACGCTTGGGTTTGCAATAGCAGCAGTAACCTTTTAAAAGATTTGACGCAGGTTTCTACCAAAGAGTTAAATACCGTCGAAAGCAGCACTGCCTTATCGTCAACGGCTAATGAATACCTTTCCTTTGCAGGCCATAAGAAGGCTGCAACAGGGGATTGTGGTGAAGGAGGAAACGGAACTATAGGAGCTGATGACGATAGCTTTAGCGCTATATTATACAATCTACCTGCAAAGGGAACCGTGAACATTTCAGCAAAGATGTTTACAGAAGCATGCAATTCTTGCCCTGCCATTATTCTAACAGATGCAAACAGCATGGAATCCTACGTAGCAACCAGTGGTAGTATAAGCAGAGATGGAAACACCATTAGTTTTACAGCAACTGTAGTCCCCTTGCTAGAAATCGCATCTGGGGGAACAGGAAGAAGTCTTCGTGGAAGTTTTGTTTGCGAAAATTAATAGATTAGCTATTCGTATTGTTTAGTTCAGCACGTACCTTCTCCACAAAGGCTAGCGATACATTAGCCGCCTGGGCTGCATCCGCATCGGTAAAGTCAAATTGGCAAATTAAGTTTTTCACAAATTCATATTTGCCTTCTTGACGGCCTTCTTGACGGCCTTCAACCATTGCTTTTTCAACTTCTTTTTTAAGCGCGTTCAGACCACTTTCATACTCGGCGCGATCCATTATTTGCGTTTGGCGCAATGCTTCTAAGTCCCATTTGTTTTTTAAACTTATGTCGTACATATGGCGTTCCTCCTTATTAAGTTTACTATATTCTCCAATTTGGAAAAAGCGCTTAAAGACAGCAGACTTTAGCAAACGTGGCATTTTTTTTAGTTTTGATATATTATTCAAAACATATAGCCAGGAATCCAAGTCATTATCAATAGCGCCTTCCGCTTTATCAAAGTTAATCAATTCAACATAAATAAAGCCAAGCCCTTTGTAAAAAATTTCACCTGAACCCCTATTACACAAGAAGATATCATGCAGAACCTCCCCATTACTCCCATCGGGCATAGAAAAACCATCCATCAAAACAATCACATATACCTCGGTAATCGCATAGCCCCAATTGGCACGACTACCCTTAGGCGCTTGATCAGCTATCGTCTTACAGGCATAGTACAACATCCGCTTTTTCAAATAAGATTGACGCGTGGTTTGCACTTCGATTAATACCTCCTCTCCCAAGTCAGTTTTTACTTTAAGGTCAAAAATAACTGTACCTAAGCTTTCAGCCTCTCCTACCTGTTCTGTACTTTGGTAACTTAAATCGACGATATGCTTCTCACCTCGAAACAAAGCATTGAGGAGACTTATCAAACACGCCTTATCTTTGAAATATTTTTTAAACCCATAATCTGTCAATGGGTTTAGATAGATAGGTTCATTCATAACATGAGCAGTTAAAATAAATTGGTTAGTGTAAAAATAAACAATTCAAAGAGGAAACAAAAGACAAAACGTTGATTATCAAACAATTTAACCACGGGCAACATAAAATATCCTGAGCCTTACAGTTATTTACAATTGCGTATTGCAGTTCACAAAAAAGCCTTCAAGACTGGTTAAGACTTGAAGGCTTTTATATTATAGTAAATGGAAAAATCAAACTTAGCGAACTGTTCTAATCTGAAAGCGTACTAGCATAATTGACTATCCCAAAGCTTTAAAACAGTCCCTTATTTAACTGGATTTTCAGATAGGCAGGCTTACGTTTCTTGCCACTCGCCGAAGCAGAATTAAGTGGATACACTTCAGCATAAAAAGTCTCTGAGTCCAACCAAAAAGCTTTTGACTCATCCCCAATTTTGAAGTTCGTAAAGTTGATATACAAGAGATTCTTTTGTTTTGAGACGGCATCGTATTTACTAATCATAAAGTCACTGCCTACATCATTATTACTATTGATGCAGCTTATCCAATTG
>JASLCA010000326.1 GCA_030146225.1 Sphingobacterium sp.
TGGTAGACGCGTTGGTCTCAAACACCAATATCTTCGGATGTGCCGGTTCGATTCCGGCGCTGGGTACAAATTCCCTTCTTACGCAAGTAAGAAGGGAATTGTCGTTTAAAGGGTTTTCTTTCCCAGAAAAACAAAATGGCCTGATCTAAAAAGATCAGGCCATTTTGAATTAAAACTTCATCCTCTGTATACGCACGGCATTTAAGATGGCTAACAAAGCTACTCCAACATCCGCAAATACAGCCTCCCACATGGTAGCAAGACCACCAGCACCTAAAATAAGTACAATCACCTTCACCACAAAAGCCATGGTAATATTCTGCCAAACAATCTGCTTCGTCTTCTTACCAATATTTATGGCTAAAGGAATCTTGCTTGGCTTATCATCCTGTATGACCACATCTGCCGTCTCAATTGTGGCATCACTCCCCAATCCACCCATCGCAATACCCACATCACTTAAGGCAATAACAGGTGCATCATTTACGCCATCCCCCACAAATGCGACACGCTCATCCGTGCCTTTAATTTCCTTTAGATGGCTTACCTTATCTTCTGGTAGTAAATCTCCAAATGCATAGTCTATGCCTAGCAACTTGGCAACATACTGTACAACCGTATCTTTATCCCCACTCAACATAGTGGTTTTGACTCCCAATTCATGCAACCTATCAATAGTAAACTCGGCGTCTTCTTTAATCTTGTCAGCAATGGTAATATAGCCTTGAAATACTCCCCCAAAAGCTACTGCTATAGTAGTATAGACAATACTATTGGGATCCACATCATAGCTAATCTCAAACTTATCCAGCAATCTAAAATTGCCTACCAAAAGTTCCTTGCCTGCAACGGTACCTTTTAGGCCCCGCCCTGCAATCTCTTCTACCCCATCAATCTTGACCCGATCTCCTGCTTCACCCACATACTGATGTATAGCCGTCGCCACTGGATGCGAGCTATAAGACTCTATTGCATCGACATAGCGCATTAGCTCAGCTTGATTAGCCTGATCCTTAAAGTGAATCTCTTGTACAGCAAAAACACCTTCGGTCATCGTACCAGTCTTGTCCATCACTACATGCTGTATTCCAGCCAAAACATCTAAAAAGTTACTTCCTTTGACCAAGATACCATGCTTACTAGCGGCTCCAATCCCTCCAAAATAGCCCAAAGGTATAGAGATTACCAAGGCACATGGACAAGATATGACCAGGAATACCAATCCCCTATACAGCCAGTCTCTAAACTCATAGTCCGCAACAAATAGCGCAGGTACAAGGGCAATGGCCACCGCCAAGAAGACCACAATTGGGGTATAGATATTCGCAAAGCGAGAAATAAATAGTTCTGTTGGGGCTTTCTGCGCCGTAGCATCTTGGACCAAAGCCAAGATTTTGCTCAATTTACTATCCGCATAAGCTGCTGTAATCCGGACCTCAGAGGCCGTATTTAGGTTAATCATCCCTGCTAGCACCGTATCGCCCTTTTTCTTCGTATCTGGCTTACTCTCGCCAGTCAAGGCAGCCGTATTGAACGAAGCCTTATCACTTAATAACTCGCCATCCAAAGCCAGCTTCTCCCCTGGCTTGAGCATTAAAATATCACCTATCTGTACATCCAGTGCCTTAACCACCTTAACGCTATCCCCATCGCGGACAGTAGCTTCGTCGGGGCGTTGATCTAAGAGGGCCTTAATATTTGCTTTCGCACGCGAGACGGACAATGTCTGAAAGTTCTCGCCCACAGCATAAAAAAGCATGACCGCAACAGCCTCAGGGTACTCCCCGATTGCAAAAGCTCCTAAGGTGGCAATCCCCATTAAGAAAAACTCCGAAAATACATTCCCACGAATAATACCCCGATAAGCATCCTTTAATACCGGTAAGCCCACAGGGATATAAGCGACAATATACCAAGCAAGTCGAGCCCAGCCCTGAAACCAAGCCTGTGGAATCCAGTTGTCCATAGCGATGGCCAATAACAAGAGCACAAGGCTAATAGCCGCAGGCGTAAACAACTTGACCAAGCCGCCTTCCAGATCATGAGAATGATCATGCCCATCATGACTATGATCGTGAGGCTCGGACGCCTTAGCTTGCCCTACTAAATATCCAGCTCCTGCATTTGCATATACCTTTTCTGTCTGTCCACAAACTGTACAAACGCCATCTTTTATTTCATGTTTGTGCTTCATACGTTATATTGTTCTAAATCGTTAATATCTATCTATTTAAATTATACTAAATGTAAGCTTTCTTAATCCAAAAGGAAAATCAGGACAAAAAAAAATCCTTAACGATTAAGTTAAGGATTATTTATATTCAATATTTTCATTAATTAAGCTCAAACTTATAGCCAACACCCTTGACCGTAAAGACATAGTGCTCGCCAATCTTTTCCCGAAGCTTCCGAATATGCACATCGATGGTTCTATTGGTTACAACCACGGAGTCTTCCCAAATTGCCTTTAAAATCTGCTCCCTTGTGTAGACTTTATTTGGCTTTGAAGCCAGCAGGTAAAGCAATTCAAATTCCTTCTTCGCCAATACAATCTTATCCGTCCCTCTATAGACAAGGAAGGAGTCCCGATCAATTACCAAATCCATAATCTCCAACTTATCCACGGTGTCTACCACTGTCTCAGAAGCATTCCTTCTCAGGATTGCATTAATCCGGCTCATCAGTGCACGAGGCTTAATAGGCTTGGCGATATAATCATCCGCACCAACATTAAAACCAGCAATCTCCGAGTACTCTTCGCTACGGGCGGTCAAAAAAACCATAAATGTATTTTTGAACTCCGGCATCGCACGCATTAAACGACAAGCTTCGATACCATCCATACCGGGCATCATAACGTCTAGAATAATTAGATCCGGATTCACCTTCTTAGCAGCCTCGATCCCTTCCCTTCCATTATGAGCTTGATAAACCTGATAACCCTCTTTCGTAAGGTTGTAGGAAATTAAATCAACGATATCACGCTCATCATCTACCACTAGTATTTTCTGTTTGGCACTCATAGTTGTTTTTTTGCTAAATTATGTACTAAATGGTAAGACAGCGTTAATCTAATGTTATTATATTGTTAACCCTTAACCTTGAGTAAACATAAAATTTAACGTAATGTTTTCTCCAAAAAATCCCCTAGCGCTTTTCCACGTAAATTCTTCGCTATTATAATGCCATTAGGATCTAATAAGTAAGCCGTAGGAATGGATTTCAGACGATAGGAAGTCACCAAGTCAGAGCTCCATGCCTGTAAGTCCGAGACTTGCATCCATTCTAATTTATCCTCCTCAATAGCCCGCATCCAACTTCCAGGATTGTTGTCCAAGGAAACCCCTAGCACCGTAAATCCTTTGTCTTTAAAGGCATGATATTGCTGTACAATATTAGGATTTTCCTGTCTACAAGGAGCGCACCAAGAAGCCCAAAAATCTACCAAGACATACTTTCCTTTTAAGTCAGAAAGCTTAACCGATTTATTGCTGGGTGTAAAGGATTCAAAGTCAGGTGCAGGTTGACCAACCGCAAGCATTTTTAGCTTAGCAGTCTCTTCCTTAAATTGAGATACATAACGATTGTCCGTAAACTCATCCGCAATCTGATCGGCATAGGTCAAGATTTCAGCTTCAGCCACCTCAGGATCTAAGGTACTAATGGCATAAAAGCCCGCTAAATTTTTATTCTTGTTCGCAAAGCTAACCGCCTGCTGGGTATAGGTTGCCAATTTCGCCTTAAACTCTGTAAGATAAGCAAAGCGCAAACTTTCAATCTCTTCAGAACTCTTATCCACGGTAGCCTTTGCAAATGCAGACTGCAAGGAGTCTTGTACAAACTCTTTACGACGCTTATAGGGTGCGAAGTCCTGCAATGCAGTAGATAGCGCTGAGCCCTCTATTTGATAGTCTTCAGGATTATGCATATCCGCAACAAACTTTAGCTGTTCGCCTGGATTTAAAATCACCGGGTACTTATTATTCCCAATAGCAATAGATAACAAGCGCGGTTGAGAAGCTTCCCGCTCAAACTTAAACTTGTTGCCATCAGCTAAATATACGGAGTCTAGCTTCCTATCGCCCTCATAAAAGGAAATAACCTTAACATTTCCTGGATTATCTATATGTCCAGAGATATGAATAACGTCCTTATTGGAACAACTAGCAAGTAGCAGCGCCCCAAAAGCACAAAAATAACCTATAACCTTCTGCATATTTACAATTTATCTACTAATTCAAAAAATCCTTGGCACGCGCAATCGCTTTACCTAAGCCTGCACTTAGTTTACCACCCGCAGTTGCAAAAAATGGTTGACCACCGCCACCACCTTGTATATCTTTAGCTAAATCCTTCACAATGGCACCAGCATTCCAACCTCTTTCTTTTGCCAAGGCATCTGATATCGCTACAGTAAGGCTAGGCTTACCATCAAAGTCAGCACCTAATACGACAAACACATTTTCCATAGCCCCTTTCAGCGCATAAGCTAATGTTTTAACCGCATCTGCATTGGGCAAGTCTACCTCAACAGCGATAAAGTTAACCCCATTAATTTGCTCAAACTTAGCCGCTAAGTCATTTTTCAGCGCAAGCGAACGCTCCCGAATATTGTTCTCAATCTCCTTACGTAAGTCACTATTGTCGGCTATCAACTTGCCGATAGAGCTTACAAAATCCGTAGGGTTGTTCATCAGCTCGCGCATCTTGTCAACCAATTCGAAATGCTCCCGAATAACCGCATAAGCATGCGTTCCAGTTATCGCCTCAATACGACGTACCCCAGCCGCAACAGCCGATTCAGCCGTAATCTTAAAGAAGCCAATCTGACTGGTCGCATTCACATGCGTACCTCCACATAACTCCTTAGAGAAATCATCATTAAAGGTAATAACGCGGACAAAGTCACC
>JASLCA010000285.1 GCA_030146225.1 Sphingobacterium sp.
TCCATACCGAATAAAGGCAATTCCGTCTCAGGGTGTAACTTTAACCAGGTAGTATCTGTATCCTTAATAATCTTTAGGTACTCCTCACCTTCCTTATAAATCATAAACATATCTTCTTCTTCGGGGAACACAGCATACACGATATCGTTTATTTCAATGTCGAAGGGTTCCTTGGCTCCATGCAATTCCATAGCTAACGTTTTTTTAACAAAGTTAGGTTATTTAAAGTAATTTCTTAATTTTAGGAAACCAAATTATGAACAAACTGCAACAACTTGCGCTCACAAGAACCAGAGGCGTAGGGGTTAAAACCCTACATAGCTTGATGTTGCACTTTGAATCTCCGGAACAAGTCTTTAAGGCGAGTAAGCAAGCCTTGCAAGCAATCCCTGGACTAAGCAAGCCCAGCATTGATGCCATTCTGAGTAAGGAAGCTTGGTCAACTGCTGAAGCCGAACTAAAGCAGCTAAGCCAACTTGGCATCAATACCCTATGGGCTACAGATAAGGAGTATCCCCAACGCTTACGGCATTGTGAGGATGCGCCACTGCTATTGTATGCAAAAGGAAAAGCAGACCTAAACCCCAAGTATGCAGTAAGCATTGTGGGCAGCCGCAAGGCGACAAGCTATGGCCTGCGACTTTGTGAAGAACTGATTAGCTCCCTTAGCAGCATGCAAGGCCTACAGATCATTAGCGGCTTAGCCTTTGGCATAGACATTCAAGCGCATCGACTAGCCTTGAAACACAATATCCCCACCCTAGGCGTACTAGGACATGGATTTAAACAGTTATATCCAGCAGCTCACCGCAAGATTTCGGATCAGATGTGCGCAACAGGCGGCTTGTTGACGGAGTACAGCTACAGCACAAAGGCGGAACGTATCACCTTCCCCGCTAGGAATCGCATTATAGCTGGACTTAGTGATGTAACCATTGTAGTAGAGGCAGCGATCAAAGGTGGAGCCCTTATAACAGCTGAAATAGCCAACAGCTACAACAGGGATGTATGTGCATTTCCAGGCAGCATAGGCCAAGTCTATTCAGAAGGCTGTAACTACCTTATCAAAACCCATAGGGCACAGCTTATCCGCAATGGAGATGATCTTCGCTACCTTATGGGCTGGGAGCAAGACCTTAAGAAGCCAGTAGACAAGCAGCTCAGCCTACTCGGGCCTAGCCCCAGCAAAGATGAAGCAGCGGTATGCGCATTCTTAGCGATGGCACATGAAGCCAGCATTGATGCAATCGCCCAGCAGCTTGCTTGGCCGATGAGCAAGCTCGCCATCCTTCTGCTGGAGATGGAGCTAAAAGAACAAATCATTGCCTTACCTGGTAAAACCTATAAAAACCTTTAACCTATTTATAAACCCTATGCAGAACGAAAAAAAAACTTTATGGAAAGTAATTGGAGCCTCTTCGTTGGGCACCTTAATTGAATGGTACGATTTTTTTATTTTCGGTAGTCTCTCTGTTGTCTTAGCGACAAAATTTTTCCCAGCAGATAATCCCACCGCCGCCTTTCTATCCACCTTAGCAACCTTTGCCGCCGGCTTTGTGGTGCGTCCCTTTGGAGCACTCTTCTTTGGTAGATTAGGAGATCTTATAGGCCGGAAGTACACCTTTATGGTGACCTTAATGCTTATGGGTGGCGCCACCTTCCTGATTGGCTGTGTGCCCAGCTATGAGTCTATAGGCTTTGTAGCCCCCTTGTTAGTGCTGTTTTTGCGTCTCCTACAGGGCTTAGCACTGGGTGGAGAGTATGGCGGCGCAGCGACCTATGTGGCTGAATACAGCCCCAAGGGTGAAAGAGGCTATTGGACCTCTTGGATACAGACGACAGCCACCTTTGGCCTATTAATTTCCCTTATGGTAATCCTCGCTACGCGTTATATCTTAAGCGAGCAGCAGTTTGATGACTGGGGCTGGCGGGTGCCCTTTATCTTATCCATCTTTATGGTGTATGTATCTTACTTAATCCGTAAGAACATGGATGAATCTCCAGAATTTAAACAGGCAAAGGCAGAAGGGAAAACCGCTACAAATCCTTTAAAGGAGAGCTTTGGCAACAAGTACAACCTAAAATTTGTCTTATTAGCCCTCTTTGGGGCAGCCATGGGGCAAGGGGTAGTCTGGTATACAGGACAATTTTACTCCATGAGCTTTATGAAGACGGTTATGTTCTTAGAGAGCAATCAAGCGGATATGATCCTCGGAATAGCCTTGCTTTTAGGCACCCCCTTCTTTGTGGTCTTTGGTAAATTAAGCGACAAGGTAGGTAGAAAGTGGATTATGCTAACAGGAATGCTGCTAGCACTGCTAACCTATAGACCCATCTACGAAGCCATGTACCAGATCACCAATACCAGTACAAAGACGAGTATAGCGCTGCAAGAGGCTCCTCTTGTAGAGCGAATCAACAAAGGCAATAGCATAGACGAGCTAACCACCAGCACGCGCCTATACCATGATGGCACACGCGAAAAACAGGTGATCACCAAGCAGCTTCATCAAGGGATAAGCACACAGCTCCACGTAGATGAAGCGCCCAGCCTCACCAAAACAAGCATCCATATATCGGGATTAAACTATGTAAAACTAGTACTTTTAATCTTTATACAAATCATCTACATCACCCTAGTCTATGGGCCAATAGCAGCCTTCTTGGTGGAGATTTTCCCCGTCAAGATCCGATACACCTCCATGTCCCTACCCTATCATATTGGGAATGGCATATTTGGGGGCTTACTCCCCGCTGTATCGACCTACCTAGCCAGCAATGCGCTGAGCAAGGGAGACGCCAACTTCTACCTAGCAGGACTCTGGTATCCAATAATTATTTCAGCAGCCTGTTTTATAATCGGCGCACTTTATATCACAAAAACAATGACAGCAGATAAAAACGAAAATTAATTATGAGAAAATTAAAAAGAATTTTAGGCATCCTCTGGATTTTGCTCGCTGTACTTACCGCATACTTCTGCATATTCCACTTTGGCTTACCTAAATTAAGCAGTGGAAAACAAGAAGATTTAGTCTTTGGGATTATTATCTTGTTTATTCTAACCCCAATTATCAGCATTGGCTTAGGTATTTTCGGATATTTTGCCCTTACCGGAGAATATGACGCCGAGAAAATGTAATTTTCTCAACTGATAATCAAGATGCTATGCAAAGCATGTGAAAATTCTTTGCATAGCATCAATTTTTTACTACTTTTGTGACGGGTAAGTCTTCTACGACCAGCTCCTAATGACTCCCCCAGATTGGGAACAAAGCAAGGGTAATTGGTTGAGCGGTGCGATAGAAGTAGCTTACCCACTTTTTTTTTCAAAATTTTGGCTAAAAGTCAATAAAAACATCCCCCTCATTTTCCTACACTAGACCCTCTAATAGCGCATTTAGGCCCTTAAGATTTTCAATTTCTCACATTTTGCTTTTCTCTTTTTACTTAACTACGATATTTTTCGTTTCTTTGTAATCCGAATTAACGAAAAAGCATGAGTTGGTTTAAAAGAAATAAAGCTGGTATTAATACCGCAACTGAAAATAAAAAGGAAGCTCCTGATGGTATGTGGAATAAATGTCCCAACTGTAAGAAGCCCTTATTGAATAGTGAGCAGATAGAAAATAAATATGTGTGTCAATATTGTGATTACCATATCCGAATCGGCTCTGCCGCTTATTTTTCCATCCTTTTTGACGACAACAACTTCACAGAATTGTTTGCGAACTTAACCTCAGCGGATCCGCTGTCGTTCTCCGACACGAAGCCATACCCTACTCGTCTAGCTGATAGTCAAGCCAAAACTGGATTAAAAGATGCTATTCGCTGTGGACATGGCAAGATGGAAGGCCAAGACATTGTTATCGCTTGTATGGACTTCACCTTTATCGGTGGATCTATGGGCTCGGTAGTGGGAGAAAAGATTGCCCGATCAATCGATTATTGTATACAGCATAAAGTTCCGTTTATGCTAATCTCCAAGTCTGGTGGTGCCCGGATGATGGAAGCGGCATTCTCCTTAATGCAGATGGCCAAGACTTCCGCTAAGTTAGCCTTATTGGCAAAAGCGAAAATCCCTTACGTATGCCTTCTTACAGACCCTACAACAGGCGGTGTTACGGCATCCTATGCCATGCTAGGCGATGTGAATATCGCTGAACCAGGAGCCTTAATCGGCTTCGCAGGGCCTCGCGTAATTAAAGAGACCATTAAGAAAGATCTGCCAAAAGGCTTTCAGACTTCTGAATTCCTATTGGAGCATGGCTTCTTAGACTTTATCGTAGACAGAAGAAACTTAAAAAATAAGGTTGCTGCTTACTTGCGCTTACTAAAGTAAGGCTAGCAGCTAGCTAAAAAACATAAAAAGGGTTCTGCTGTATAAGCAGAACCCTTTTTATTGGCTGGTAGCCAACTTATCGCCTTAAATACCTAGCAAAAGCCCAAAACGGTCTATTCCTGAGGTAATTCAATTCCCCCTGATGTGCATATGCCTCCCGCTCAAAGGAAATATGCATATAGGCCTTCTTAAAATCTCGAAAATATAAATAGCGTATAAAAAATTCGCCCAAGTAGAGCATATAAAAAGGTACAATCAAGAGCTCTACCGCTTGAGCAATATGTATCCGCTCATGATTGATTAGGAATTGATCCTGACGTAGGGATTTGTTGACCAGCAAGATAAAAGGGAAAATCGTAATTGCCGATGCCCGCTTGCCAGACAGCAAATCTGTCCAAAACCTACTAACTATAATCTTTCCCTTCATCATTTATGTGATTCCATACAAGCTTACAAAATTTTTCTCAAGCAGAAAATTTTGAAAATCAAACATACATTGTATATTTGTTAAAGGAGAATTTACACTATGCCTTACAAGGAACGCGAAATAAACAAGTTATATTATACGATGGGCGAAGTAACCGCCATGTTTGAGGTTAACGCTTCGCAGATCCGGTTTTATGAGCGTGAATTTGATATTCTTCAACCAAAGAAGAATAAAAAAGGCAATCGTCTCTTTACCCAAGATGATATCGCAAACTTAAAAATCATCTTTAACTTGGTTAAAGACAAGGGCTACACCCTGCAAGGAGCTAGAGATTACCTGCGCGCCAACAAGAATGAAGTAAAGGAAAATCAGCGAGTTATAGACTCCTTAGAAAAGTTAAAAGGATTCCTTTTAGACGTGCGAGACAACCTATAATGCAAATAAACTGCGGCCCTGCGCTAAGCAGCTAAGCTCCCATAACAGGTATAAACAAGCCTTAACGGCCTGATAACTCGATAACCTCCAAGTTTTCAATCTTATCCCCATTGACTTCAAATCGCATTAAGGTACGCACCTTATGCCAACCCTGTTTACCAGCAGCACCCGGATTAAGATGCAACAATTGAAGCTTAGGATCAAACTGCACCTTTAATATATGCGAATGCCCACAAATAAATAACTTTGGGGGATTAAGCACGATCTCTGGCTTGACCTGCGCAGCATAGCGCCCGGGATAGCCCCCAATATGCGTCATCCAAACATCCAGCTGTTCAGCCTGAAAGCGTAAATGTTCTGGACATTCCAAGCGCACATCCTTGTTATCAATATTACCATACACCCCCTTAAAAGGCTTAAAGGCTTTTAACTGATCGATAATTTCTACTGTCCCAAAATCTCCGGCATGCCAGACCTCATCGCATTTGTCGAAATGCTTAAATACTGCATCATCCAAATAACTATGGGTGTCCGACAACAATCCAATTTTCAACATATGTATACTATTAATTTATTAAAGGTATAAGGGCTCCACAAATAAGCCAAGTCAGCACTTAAAAGGCCAAGAAGTAGGGCTTTAACAAAGCCTTATACGCCTCCGAATATACGGCCTTGGCAGCATAAATCGGAAATCTAGCCAGCTCCACTTGCCCCGCACTGTGACCTATTTTTAAGAGTTTACGGATAATTGGTCCATCAGCAAAGGAGGAGATCGCTAACTCGCTTTGCAGGTACAACTCCTGCTCAGGCAGCAGGCCCTCGACAAGCCAATCCGCCAATTCAGCAGGTACAATGCAATGAAAGCTTCCTTCTGGGCTTAAGCGTCTGCTTACAAAGCGGATAAGCTTTTCGAAAAAAGCACTATCAGTATGCTTAGCCAGCGTCTTGCGCACATCCGGATTGTGCAAAGAATTGGTGTAAAATGGGGGATTTGACACAATCAGATCATAGGCCTCACCCACTGCTAAGTCTTCAAATGAGCCGCTAAACAAGTGCATCTCATTTGGAAAAGGCGCAGCGGAAAAATTAGAGGCCGCCCGCTGGGCTGCCTGCGCATCAATCTCAACGCCATGCACGATGGCAGTAGGATACTGCTGTGCAAGCATCAAGGCGATAACACCTGTACCCGTACCTATGTCCAGAATACGCTTGGCATCCGGCTGCCTAGCATATGCCGCTAGCAATACGCCATCCGTATTAATCTTCATCGCGCAGTCAGCTTGATCAACTTCAAATTCCTTAAATCGAAAAACAGAGCCCATTGCGCAAAGTTAAACTTAAATCCGAAACCTAAACAGGGGTTTTAATAAACAAATAATATTTCCTACTTTGGTACAAACATCCAACCCCATGTTGCGAATACATCTACTACTTATTTTCCTATATTTCTTGCCATTTACCAGTAATGCCAAGTTAGGAATTGATACAAACAATTGCGAGCAGATCACAAAAGCTGCTCTAGATAGGCTTGTGCCTATGCTCGTCAAAAACAACTACAAGCAGATGGAGCCGGTATTGGCCAGCATAGAAAGTCAATGTGGGCAAAATGAATTTACCCAAAGACTGCGTATTCTGACCGCAATCCTCGAACAAAGTCCGACGCAGACATTAATTACAGATTATTATCAACGAAATTATCAAGAGACCTTGGTGATGCGATGGGACTATAGCATTGAAGAGGAGTATGTGCATATCTACCAAAACAACAAGGCCGACTTTGATCATGTACCCTTAGGCCATCCTATAGACTCCTTAATAAAGCAAAAGGCAGAAGCCTTGTTACAATCTAGTAATTTTAATTTAAGCGCACAAGAACGTATTATTATGCTTCTCTTTGCCGACGATATTAATGCTTTTTACAATGCTTTAGATAAAACTGCTGCTGTAAAGCCAGTTGACTCAAAGCCAGTTGACCCAGAGCCTAAAGTCTATACCCAAAACAATAAGGACAGGTCCGCATTTACGCTGTATGCAGGCATAGAAACAGCCCTAACAGGATCAGACCCAGTCTTCAAAACCAATCCTATACTGGGCTTTATGTTTTCCTCAAAATTAACCAATCCCCTGCTCTATGAATTGGGGCTGAAGATCCGAATAAACAGCAATGACAAGAATTTTGACTACCTGCTATACGATGAGCTGATGGAAATAAACTCGAGTGCAAGCTATAGCTTTGGCGGAAGTCTAGGCTACAAGATTTTCGACAATGATGACTTTATTATCTACCCAAAGCTGGGTCTATACTGGGAGTCTACAGCCACTGGCCTTTCGGAAAATAGCTACATAGACTACTGGACTAACCCAGAAGATTACGCATCGGTAAAGTACAACAATGTCAATACGATGCGTAGCTCAATTGCCATTGCGGCCATGCACCACTTGGGCGGGAAGAAGTATATTGGCCTAGAGGCCGCCTATAGTTATGTCCCCTACAATTGGGATAACAACCTATTGACCAGCATTCAGCCCAATTATGGGAGTTTACAAGTTTTCTTTAGGTTTTAAAGCAATAAGAAGGCCCTTGCGAATACGACAAGGGCCTTCTTATTATTTAATTCTTTAGCACGCGCTGTATTTCATCCAGCTTCATCAATGCTTCCACTGGGGTAAGGGTGTTTACATCCAAGTTGTTCAGCATATCCCGAATCTTTTCTAAGACAGGGTCATCAATAGCGAACATCTGCAATTGATAAGCTTGCTTCTGTATCTTCCGCATGCTGTCTTTGATCTGCTCGCCTCCCGTACGCTCTTGCTCCAGACGCTTGAGGATCTCTCCGGCACGGGCAATCAGCTTGGGCGGCATCCCAGCCAGCCTAGCCACATGAATCCCGAAGCTATGCTCGGAACCTCCAGGCACCAGCTTCCGCAGGAAGATCACCTTATTATTCAGCTCCTTTACCGTCACATTGTAATTCTTAATACGCAGCATGGAGTTGGTCAGTTCATTGAGTTCATGGTAATGGGTCGCAAACAAAGTCTTTGCACGTGCTGTAGGATGATTGTGTAAAAACTCCGCAATCGCCCAAGCTATAGAAATCCCATCATAAGTACTGGTTCCTCGCCCAATCTCATCCAACAGGATTAAGGAACGATCTGACAGGTTGTTCATAATACTAGCCGTCTCATTCATCTCCACCATAAAGGTAGACTCGCCCGAAGAAAGGTTATCCGAAGCCCCTACTCGGGTAAAGATCTTGTCCACAAGCCCGATATGCGCTTCCTTGGCAGGTACAAAAGAACCAATTTGGGCCATCAGCACGATTAGTGCAGTCTGCCGAAGCAGGGCTGACTTACCAGCCATATTGGGTCCGGTAATAATAATAATCTGCTGGGTCTGTGGATCCAGGAAGGTATCATTGGTAATATAATCTTCGCCAATAGGCAACTTGCGCTCGATAACGGGGTGCCTACCGCCTTTAATATCCAACAACTTGCTATCGCTCATCTCTGGCTTAACATAGTAGTTCTTCTGTGCAATAAAGGCAAAATTGAGCAAGACATCCAACTTAGCAATAAGCTGCGCATTGAGTTGAACGGGCTTTATAAAGGCTGCAATCTCTACCAAAAGGGCTGCATAAATGCGATTTTCTATCGCTTGTATCTTCTCCTCGGCACCAAGTATTTGCTCCTCATACTCTTTAAGCTCTTCGGTAATATAGCGCTCGGCATTTACCAAGGTTTGCTTCCGAATCCAGCTTTCTGGCACCTTGTCCTTGTGCGTATTGGTCACCTCTAGGTAATAGCCAAAAACATTATTAAAGGCTATTTTTAAGGAGGCTATGCCTGTTGCTTCGGCTTCTCTACGTTGAATCTCTAGCAGGTAATCCTTACCGCCAAAGGCCACCTTTCGCAACTTATCAA
Source organism: Sphingobacterium sp. (assembly GCA_030146225.1). Classification (GTDB taxonomy): domain Bacteria; phylum Bacteroidota; class Bacteroidia; order Sphingobacteriales; family Sphingobacteriaceae; genus Sphingobacterium. The sequence goes on from JASLCA010000285.1 coordinate 9,126, forward strand.
GATCCTCATCTACGCCATCTGCAATAACATTGCCCTTATTAAGGGCTACAGGCGGCTCAGCCTTTAAGGTGAGGGCAATCTTCTCTCGGATAGCATAACAAACCTCCAGCTGTGCTGAAATTGCCTGTAAAGCATCCGAACTCTCTACATTACATAGCTCCTTAAGCTTTTCCACTGCATGCAAGGCCTTATTCAGCTGCACAATCTCTCTAGGGTTGGCTTTGAGTAAGCCAATCTTAGAGATTAACCGCTCCAAATCTCCGACCTGCCTTATCTCTGCAATAAGTTGCTCACGCAATGCCTCCTCCTTAAGCAGGTAATCCACCACCGACAGGCGTTCTCTAATGGACTTTAAATCCTTTAACGGCATTACAATCCAACGCTTTAATAAGCGAGCGCCCATGGGTGAAGCGGTATGATCCAACACATCCGAAAGGGTAGTCGCATTCTCATTGGCCGAGCCAATAAGCTCCAAGTTGCGCACGGTAAATCGATCCAACCACATATAGTTATCTTCCTCGATGCGGGAGATATTGGAGATATGACTCAAGTTACGGTGTTCCGTTTCGTTGAGGTAATGCAAGGCAACTCCGGCGGCTAACATGCCTAAAGTCATGCGCTCAATCCCAAAGCCCTTGCCAGAGTTAACATCAAAATGTTTTAAGAGCAATTCCGTGGCGTAGTCCCCCGTATAGGGCCATTCATCCAAGGTATAGGTATAATACTGCGCGCCAAACTGTTCTACAAAATCCTTGTATTGCTTCTTGGGCAGTATAATCTCTGTAGGCTTAAAGCCTTGTAAAAGTTTATCAATATAGCTGTTGCTACCTTGGGCAACAAGAAACTCTCCCGTGGATATATCCAAGAAGGATAAGCCATATTGCCCTTTCTCATGGAAGATAGAAGCAAGGTAATTATTCGACTTTTGCTGGACAATATTGTCACTGTAAGAAACCCCTGGCGTCACCAATTCGGTTACGCCCCGCTTCACAATCGTCTTGGTCTGCTTTGGGTCCTCCAGCTGATCACAGATAGCCACTCGCTGCCCAGCACGTACCAGCTTTGGCAAGTAGGTCTCTAGCGAATGATGTGGAAATCCCGCCAAGGCCGTCTCGGATTCAGTCCCACTGCCTCTTTTGGTAAGGACAATGCCTAAGATCCCAGCAGCCTTAATCGCATCCTCCCCAAATGTCTCATAAAAATCCCCTACCCTAAACAACAATAAGGCCCCAGGATACTTGGCCTTTATCGTATTATATTGCTGCATTAAAGGGGTTTGCTTCTTCTCTTTCACTGCTGTATGTGGATTTTAGTAAATCGTAAAAATAAGGGAAATGACTGAATTTGGCAAGCTGTATAATTAGCCTATGCTCACCTTAAAATCGGCAAAGCGCAGGGCTGCATCCTGTACGGTGCCATCCTTGGCCTGTACAGACTTAAGCACCGAAGTCGCGCCTTTCTCCAATAAATTCTTCATCTCCTTCTCCTCCAGGAAGACACCGTGCAAGCTCCGCCAAATCTTGAAGTCACAACCTCTGGCATAATGATCGCACTGCGCAACCTTGTCGTATAATTGAATATGCCCTGGGGCACATTTAGGACATTTAATCTTGCCCTTTTGCTGCGGCTTAAGCTCTTCATGCTGTATGCTGACACGCAACTGCAGCAGCTCTTTGGTAATCCGGGCCGTATAATCCTTGATATGCTTCATAAAGACATCATAAGACACCTTATTCTCGCGCATCTCCTCCAGCTTCTGCTCCCACTTGCCCGTAAGGGTAACCTTGGCAATAGAGCGTTCCTTAACCAGGTTGTAGACCGTCAGCCCTTTATCAGTAGGGATAAGCTTCTTCTTCTCCCGCTTAATATAATCGCGTTGAAACAGCGTCTCTATGGTCGCTGCACGCGTAGCTGGAGTTCCCAGTCCACAATCCTTCATGGCTTGGCGCATCTCCTCATCATCAATCTCCTTGCCTGAGGTTTCCATAGCCTTTAGCAAGGAAGCTTCTGTGTGAATAGGCTTCGCCTTGGTCGCACGCTCAGCCAGATCAAGGCTCAGAATGGCTAATATTTCATTAGCAGTTAGCTTAGGCAGCTGACTGTTTTCTTGGTCCTGATCCTCATTGTTCTTGTCCTCATCTGGCAGTTCGACTTGATCCGCGGACAAGCGCCAGCCATACTGACGAATAACCGTCCCTTTGGCAATAAGCTCTACCCCTTGCGCATCGATAACCACCGTGGTAATGTCTTTTAGACAGACTTCCGAGAAACTCTCTACCATACGCTTGGCAATCATATTATAGATCTGCTGCTGCTCTTTCAACATTGGTCCGGGCTTTTCATCCGTTACAAGTAAGGCATGGTGATCCGTAACTTTCTTATCATCCACCGAACGCTTGTTGAGCTTGGCCCCTATCAAATTTCTAGAGACTGTAGCAATGCTCTCTTCAGCAGTCTCCGAGAGGTGGATAAAGAGCTCATTGACCCCTTCAAAAACATCCTCTCCAATATACCTGGAGCCCGTACGAGGATAGGTAATAACCTTCTTCTCGTATAGGGTCTGTGCGATATTCAAGGTTTGATCTGCTGAAAAGCCATATTTCTTGTTGGCATCCTGCTGCAGCGAGGTTAAGTCAAACAACAAGGGCGGCGGTTCTTTAGTCTCCTTGGCTTCCACCTTGACCACGGTAGCATCGGAGCCAACCGTGATTTTGGCAAAGGTCTCATCCGCCAGTTCCTTTTTATCAATTCGGTCGGAGGTCGCCTTAAAGCTGATATTATCCTTTTCAAAGCCAGCCTGTATCTTGTAAAAGGTCTGCGGCTTAAAGTTCTTGTTTTCAATATAACGAGAGCAAATCATTGCCAAGGTAGGTGTCTGCACCCGACCTAAGGACAGCAGCCCCCTATTGCCAGCGGCCAAGGTCAATGCCTGCGTAGCATTAATCCCGATCAGCCAATCCGACTCCGAACGGGAGCGTGCAGACATATACAAGCTATCGTAGGCCGTGCCCTCCTTTAAATTTGCAAAGCCTTCTTTAATGGCCTTATCCGTCTGAGAGGAAATCCACAACCGCTTAAAAGGCACCTTGGACTGTAGGTAATAATAGATATTGCGGAAGATCAGTTCGCCCTCGCGTCCCGCATCCGTGGCCACAATAATCTCATCGGCCTCATCCAGCAGGCGCTTAATGGTATTGAGTTGCTTAAGCGCACCAGCGTCATCAATCTGCTTTCCATCTTTTTTAACCTTCTTGGCCTCTAACCGAAAGGTTTGAGGTACAATGGGGAGGTTGGAGATGGACCAGTTGTTATAGCCATAGGCTTGTGGGGTACATAGCTGTACCAAATGTCCAAAAGCATAGGTAAAGGCATAGCCATTACCGCTAATATAACCGTCTTTCACTTCCTTCGCGCCCATTACACGCGCTAAATCCCTCGCCACCGAAGGCTTTTCTGCTATGACTACTATCATTTATCTGCTTTGTGTTCAATAATGCGGGGCAAGCTTCACTGCAGACAGCAAGCAATAAGATGCGACCCTGTCTGCTGCGCTAGCTTGCGCGCGTTTGTCTTGCGCTATTGTATACGACGCTTAATCCAATGAAGGGATTGAAATCCCCATAATCTTGCGGTATAAATCAATAGCATAAATATCGGTCATTCCAGACACAAAGTCTAGCACGGCCCTTATTTTGGAGTAAGCATCCGCCTTATCCGTATGAAACTGCGCGGGAATCATCGCCACGAGCTTTTTATCAAAATGGGACTTATTGGTCTTCAGGTAGGCGGGCACAAACTCTTGCAAGAGTGCATTCATCACCTTAAAGCCGGCAATCTCTATCTGTACTACCGTAGGCGCATTATAAATCTGGCTAACGGACAATTTCGATATGCGGTTCATCTGAGCGACCACAGCTGAATCCAAGGCATCCATCAAGGAGCTCTGGAATGTGCCCGAAAGCAGGCTTTCTTGCTCGCGCACAAATACCTCTGCACAGCCTTGAATTAAGGTATTAATCGCCTTCGCACGCAAGAGCTCCACCCTACTCCCTGGATCTGCAAGCCCATCTAAGCGCGCCCGGAGGTTTTCGCCTCCACAAAGTGGCAGCAAAAGATCCTCTACGGTCTGATAGGACAAAATCTTAAGGTGATGTGCATCCTCTAGGTCAATAATATTATAACATATATCATCTGCAGCTTCTACCAGATACACCAGCGGGTGTCTGAGGTAGCAGGCAGTATTAGAGGGATCCTTTTCCAGTCCCAGCTCATTTACAATCTTCTCAAAGGTCGCCTTCTCCCCATCAAAGAAGCCATACTTCTTGCGGTGGTGACTGCCTTTTACATGGCCATCAATAGCTGCACAGGGATACTTCACAATAGCAGCTAGTGTAGAATAGGTCAGGGCAAAGCCCTTTTGATCCTTGCCATTAAAATGATGGGTCAAAATCCGCAAGGCATTGGCATTTCCCTCAAAGTGGGTAAGATCTTCCCATTGCTCTTTAGAAACCTGCTCTTGATACTTCTGGCCATCTCCTTCTGTAAAGTAAGAAGAGATTGCGGCTTCTCCAGAATGTCCAAAGGCAGGGTTGCCCAAGTCATGGGAAAGGCATGCTGCCGATATAATATTGCCGACTTCTTGTAGAAAAGGATACTTCTCATCTAATGCGGGATCCTCCTGCTTCATCAATTGATAAAACAGCCTGCCCAAGGAACGGCCTACACTGGCGACCTCCAAACTATGGGTCAGCCTATTGTGTACAAATACAGCTCCTGGCAGTGGAAACACCTGCGTTTTATTTTGCAACCTCCGAAAAGGAGATGAAAAGATTAACCGATCATAGTCCCGTTGGAACTCCGAACGCGCATCTAAAGAATCATTAATATCGCGGTGTTCATAACCCCAACGTTTTGTTGAAAGCAACTGTTTCCAATTCATCTGACAAATAAAATTATACCTGGTAGCAAATATAAGATTTCTCCAACAGAGGCAAGGAAAAGAATGGCTCCTTGTTGATCATTTTCCTATTATCAGTATTTTTCCGTATTTTTAGGATACTAAAGAACATTCGCCATGACAGACTTCCAACATCCCCAATCAAAGCATTTCGAAGCTAGTATTGATGGTAAAAACACGCATTTGTTGAGCTTACAAAACCGAAGTGGTATGCAAGTATACCTAACAGATTATGGGGCTAGGATTGTCAGCATACTTGTTCCAGATCAATTTGGCAACCTAGTGGATGTGGCTTTGGGCTTTGACAGCCTAGCGAAATATCAACAAGCAGACGAGCAGTATCATGGCGCGAGCATTGGACGCTTTGCCAACCGCATCGCCCAGGGGCAATTTAGTCTCGATGGGCAGCGCTTCCAATTGGCACAGAATAATGGTAGCAACAGCCTACACGGCGGGCCAAATGGCTTTCATACAAAAGTTTGGGACAGACAGGTATCTTTTAAAAATCGCATAGACTTCTATTATGTATCCCCAGCTGGAGAAGAGGGCTTTCCTGGGACCCTTACCGTTAATATAGCTTATGAACTAAGCGAAGACAACGAAATCAGCATTAAGTACAAGGCGGAGTCAGATGAAAAGACAATTGTCAACCTCAGCAACCATACCTATTTCAACCTCAATGGAGAAGGACGTGGGGATATCCTCAATCATATCCTTACCCTGCCTGCTACGCATTTTCTTCCAATTGATGAAAAGCTAATCCCCTTTGGCTTTGAGGCCATGGTGGATGGCAGCGCTTTCGACTTTCGGGAAGGCAAAAAAATCGGACAAGAAATCGGCAATCCAGAAGAGCAATTGCAGCGTGCCAATGGCTATGACCATACCTATGTGAACCATCAGCCCTTATCGCAGCCAGCGGCACGTGTATTGGGCAAGAGTTCTGGCATACAACTGGAGGTATTTACAAGCGAACCAGGCATTCACTTGTATACAGGCAATGCCTTGTCAGGCAAGGACATCGGAAAATCAGGGCTCAGCTATCCTGCTCGAACCGGCTTTTGCCTAGAGACACAGCATTACCCAGACAGTCCAAATCAGCCCAACTTCCCAACAGTAATCCTAGAGCCTGGGGAGACCTACACTTCTGAGACACGCTATAAATTTTCCATAAAAAAGGAGGCTTAAGCCTCCTTTTCAATCCTATTTGAGTTTGTTATTTAACAAGTTTATCTAGTGCTTCTTCCACTTCGGCAAAGCCAAAGCCAGCCTTAACGGTAGCGAAAAGCTTTTCGATCTGCTCATTGCAGAGATTACCAATACTCCCTTCGTGGGTATGTGCGACCTCTTTAGAAGGCTTAAATTTCCCCTGATCAATGTCTAAACCGATCTGACGATAAGCCTCACGGAAAGGAACACCACGCAACACCTCATTGTTAACCACCTCCACACTAAAGAGGTAATCATATTTTGGGTCATCCAAAATCTGCTCTTTAATCTGAATATTTTCCAACATATAGGTCGCAATCTCCAAGCAATCACTTAGGGATTGAAATGCAGGGAATAGATTCTCCTTCAGCAATTGCAGATCTCTGTGGTAGCCTGAAGGCAAGTTGGTCGTCATTAAGGCTATCTCATTGGGCAATGCCTGAATCTTATTACAGCGTGCACGTATTAATTCAAAGACATCCGGATTTTTCTTGTGCGGCATAATGCTGGACCCCGTGGTAAGATGATCAGGGAAAGCTATAAAGCCAAAGTTCTGGTTTATAAACAAGCAGGCATCCATCGCAAACTTTGCTAAAGTTGCAGCTACTGAGCTCATAGCCTGCGCCAAGATACGCTCGGTCTTCCCACGGCCCATCTGCGCATAGACCACATTGTAGTTGAGATCCGCAAAGCCGAGAAGCTCTGTAGTCATCGTACGATTTAAGGGAAAGGAAGAGCCATAACCAGCTGCCGAACCTAGTGGATTCTTGTTACAAACACGCCATGCAGCCTGTAGCAACTCCATGTCATCAACCAAGCTCTCCGCATAGGCCCCAAACCACAAGCCAAAGGAGGAAGGCATCGCAATCTGTAGATGGGTGTAACCAGGCAATAACACATCCTTATGTTGATTGCTCAGCTTTATCATTTGATTGAAAAGCTTTTCAATCTGACTCACCATATGTGCAATCTCCGCACGGAAGTACAATTTGAGATCCACCAACACCTGATCATTGCGGGACCTGCCGGAATGAATTTTTTTACCAGCCTCCCCTACGCGCTGTGTCAACAGCATCTCGACCTGCGAATGCACATCTTCTACCGTATCTTCAATAACAAAGTTTCCCGCTAGTACTTCCTGGTAAATGGCTTTTAATTCCTGTTGCACCAATACTAAGTCTTCATCGGAAAGCAGATCAATGCTATTGAGCATACGCGTATGCGCTAAGGATCCTAATACATCTGCTGCTGCAAGCTGCAAATCCATTGCCCGGTCATTGCCTACCGTAAAAGACTCTACAAAGGAGTCCACATCAATATTTTTTTGCCAAATTTTCATGCCTATGGTTTTGTTGGTACAAAAATATTGATTCTTACACAATAAAGAGACTAATATCGGTTAAAGATTTTCAGCATAAAGATCCCGAATTAAACAGATATTGCTAAAAATAGGCATTTGCACAAATTCCCTATCCACCTAATCATCACAGACTATCTGCGTTTTTAAGCAGGAAACCCAATAAAAAAGTAAGCACTCACTTTTTTTTAAAATATATCTTTGCGTGAAAGCATTATATGTTTATGTTTGTAGTGTTAAGGGGAAAATGGAAGAATAAAAAAATAGAGGACAGTGAGTTATTACTCACACTTTATTTGCCAAAAGTAAAAAAACTAAATTTGATAGACGAAGGTCTTAAAACTTGAAAAAATACGACTAACCATTTATAAACTAATTTTGTTCAAAAGCGTATCCGGACCTGTGATACGCTTTTTTGTTGCCTAAAAACTTCGGATAATGGCAAAATTGCCGCAGACTGCAAACGATATCATGATTAATTATTATATTTGCTACTTAGGTGATTTTCAGAATCGCTAAAACAAATATAACAGCTATGGGAACAGAAAGTAAGAGGCAGCAGCGATTCGCTGGGGTGATACAACAAGATCTAGCCGAACTTTTCCAACGTGAAGGAAATGAGTGGGCTCCAGGGGCATTCCTAACAGTGACAAAGGTAAGAGTAACACCAGATCTTGCTATTGCACGCGTTTATTTAAGTTTTCTTAACACCGCAACGGCAAAGGAAGACTTATTGCAGGTACGTAAAAAAACAACAGAAATACGCTATAGATTGGGACAACGCATAAAGAATCAAGCACGGATTGTACCGCAGCTGGATTTCTTCTTGGATGACACCAATGAATATGTTGAGCACATGGACAAATTGTTTGACGAGATTGCAAAAGAAACTAGACAACCAGACTAACAGTCTGGTTTTTTTAGCTTAATTTTTTCCTATGCCCTACGCCATAGCTGATCAACTAATTTTCCCACACCCTTCATTAGCAGATGCAGATGGCTTGCTGGGCATTGGGGGAGATCTCTCCCCGCAGCGGTTAATCCTTGCCTATCAGCATGGCATCTTCCCTTGGTTCTCCGAAGGGGATCCCATCTTATGGTACGCACCGCAGGAACGCTTTGTGCTGAAGCCCGAAGCACTTAAGATTAGCAAGAGCATGCGACAGTTTATGCGCAAGAGCAACTGGACCGTACATCGGAATAAAAACTTTGAACAAGTAATTAAGTGCTGTGCAGCCTTTGAACGCAAGGATCAAGATGGCACATGGATTACGAATGCTATGCAGGATGCCTACCTCAGATTGCATAAACTAGGCATTGCACATAGCTACGAAACCTACAATGAGCAAGGAGAGCTTATAGGCGGTCTTTATGGCGTAAAGGTGGGCAAGGTGTTTTGTGGTGAGAGCATGTTTGCAAAGGCGAGCAATGCTTCAAAACTGGCTTTTATTACACTTGCACAAGAAGCTGATATCAGCCTTATCGATTGCCAAGTCTATACCGAGCATTTGGCATCCCTTGGCGCAGCCTTTATCCCGGGAGCACAGTATTATGCATTATTACAACAACAAGATATAAGCGATGTCCTATAAAGAGCATTTTGAGATTCCCGAGGGATGGATATTTATGAATACCCCAGGCAATGGCTTATTGCCAAAGCAGCTGATATCCTGGCGAGCGCAACGCGAACAGGAGTTCTTTAATCCAGCAGGCAACCTACGCGAACAGCAACCTGCTTTTATACAGGGCGTCCGGGAAACCCTGGCCAACTTTTTTGGGAGCAGTGCCGAGCAGGTCTATTGCACGCCAAATTTCTCATTTGGCTTTAATGTGCTGCTGGATGGACTGCCCAAGCGCTGTAAGTTCTTACTGATCGAAGGAGACTACCCCTCCCTAAACTATCCTATTATTAGTAGGGGCTTTTCCTACAGCAGTGTCCCCCTTAGCGAAAGACTCGAAGCAGATATATGGGAGCAACTACAGCTGGAATGTCCAGATGTGCTAGCCATTAGCATTGTGCAATACATCACAGGCTTAAAGATAGACCTAAACTTTATTAAAAAAGTCAAGGCGGCTTTCCCCTCCTTACTAATTATAGGCGATGGCACCCAATATTTCGGAACGGAACCTTTTTCTTTCCCTACATCTGGCTTCGATGCAATAGGCGGAAGTGGTTACAAATGGCTGATGGCAGGCTTTGGCAATGGCTTTATACTTAGCAACAAGCGCTTACAAAATATACTATATGCGGAAGCTCAGCAAAAAGCTAAACCGCAAGAGGCCATGTGGAGTAACAAAACAATATTGCATACCTATTTTGAGCCTGGACATCAGGATACACTTAGTCACGGCAGTCTCCAGCAATCCCTACGATTTATAGAAAATATTGGCTTGGAGGCTATTGCGCAGCAGCTGCAAGCCACAAGCCAATATGCGCATGCTGAATTACAAAAGCGCGGTCTCTTATTGGATATTATTGCAAATCGAACTAATAAGTCTGCTATCCTTAATATACAGCTCGATCCCAGCTGCTACCCCATCTTAATGGCGCAGCGGATACAATGCTTTCCGAGGGGCACCGGCATTCGGATTGGCTTACATATCTACAATGACAAGCAGGATGTAGACCGACTTTTACAGCTTATTGACAACCTTTAAAACAACGAAACATGAAATATAAAATTGGAGATTTAGTCCGCTTTGTGGACGAGCCTATTGAAGGCCATATTACCTCTTTCCAAGCCAATGACATTGTGGGCGTAACCGATGAATCCGGCTTTGAGATACCAGTTCCCTTGAGCAAGATTACCTTAGTTCATGGGAATATGAAGCGTGCAGATGATGATTTGACAGCAAGCACTGCGCCAAGCGCAGCTGCCTCTAACCTGCCCTTTGTGGCAAGAGGAATATTCTTCGCTGTGGAAGGCGAACAGAAGGATGGTTTAGCAAAGTTCTTTATCGTTAATCACAGCTCTTATGACCTCTTGGTCAGTATAGCTGAGACATCAGGCACAAAAAGAACAGGGGTCTTTGCAGAGAAAATCTTAAGTCAGGATTACCTGCAATTTTACTCCGCAAACTTTAGCAACCTGGGCAAATGGCCAACCTTTCAGATCCAAATCTTAAGGCATAGCAAAAGCCCACAGCAGCCTAGCGAACCCCTAGACAAGGAGTTTCGGGTCAAGCCTATGGACCTCATCAACTCCAAGGAGCTGGATGAGATTATGGAAACCAAGGTATGGCGCTTTGAATTGGACAAGCCAGCGGAAAATATTGGTATCAACAAGCTGAAGGATCATTTTATCTCACACAGGCCTAATAAGAAATAAAAAAAGCGGAGAATTCTCCGCTTTTTTTATTGCTCTTCATTGCTTAACGGACGCATCTGCTTCACGCTGACAACCATAATAATGGCTGCGAGGAATAAGAAGAACCAACCCCATTTGAGGTGGAGCGTCTTTCCCAACAAGCCATCCACAAGCTTCATCCCAAAGTAATTATTAATCTTAAAGTAAACTGCCCCAAAGCCCAAAACGCACCATGCTAGAAACAGGCGGCTAGCCCAGGTATAGAAAGATACTTTGCGTAGGAAAAAGGCAAATACACAAAGCCCTAAAATCCCATAAGTAATAACAAACAAGCCTATATCCGTCTGATACAGATTCCAGTTGCCTTTGATAGGCACTTTCAGAAAGGGTAAAAATATAGGCGCCAAGCCAGCCATAGCCATGCCTACCAATGCAAAAGGTTTCCTTAAGATATACATACCGGTAATTTTAATGCAAATGTTCGATTTTTTTCGTTAGTATCAAACTTAAATATAGCATAAAAAAACATCCTAAGCTGTTTAGGATGTTGTTTATTAGGCTAGAGTAGGCAACGGCTACTTCAGACGGAAATCCACCTGCAAATGCTTGTCACTACGTATATAGGTAGAGACCACATCATAGGAGATAATAGCTTCACCCGCTGGTACAGTAACAATCTGAGAAGAGGCGGGGTACAAGATCAGCTTCTCGGTTGCCTTCCCTTTCTTCAGTACAAGCTCAAAGTATAAGTCCGATTTATTAATCAGCTCATACGAGCGAGTAGCTGCTCCCTTCGCATTTTTCTTCGTGTAGAAGGAATCGCTTAAGGATACGCAGGCCTCAAATAGATCCCTTACATGCTGCTCCTTGCCAAAGAGATACTTACTAGACCAAGCCACTGTACGCCCTGCATCCAAGGCTTCACGAATGCTTTCCGCAGAACGGTTTTCTGCCAGCACTAGCGTCATCGTACGGTGAATGCCTGTTTGCTCAAGGGCATACTCATGGGCGATAAGGTTATGAATATCAGTATTCCCAATCACAGTTAAGTTGCGGTCTAATGCCCAGTCCAATGCCTTTTTATGAAAGCCAAAGCCGTTGACTACCTCAATCCCATGAAGCTTCTTCTCTTGATACATCTTCTCTACAAAGGGGATCCATTCATAAGAGCCAGGAACCTGCGTTTCCTTCCATCCAGGATGATTCCAAAAGATAAAGGCATTTTGATCCGCCACCGCTTGAATCGCTTTTTCATCCAATGAATTGCCCTTACGGTCTACAACCAGATTGCGATCATCAGAAATAAACAAGGCATTAAAATGTCCAGGCGGCGTATCCCTTGTAACCTCCGTGCCTTTAATTAAAAGCAGGTTATGAGCCGCTGCTAAATCCTTAGCAAGCTCATATGAACGTAGGTTTCCCGGCTTTACATCATCCTGATGTGGGGTATACTCCACATGCTCAGTAAAGGCAAAGGCGTCTAGGCCCTCCTTCCACGCTTCTTGAACACGTACATTGGGCCATACATGACCATCCGTAAATACCGTATGCATATGGAAGTCACACTTTAAAACTTGATAGCCATTGACCGCAGGTATATGAATAATGTCCCTTTTCTTAGGGTACCGAAATTCATCTAAACGCATAACTTCAGATTGAACTTGAGCAGTAGCAAAAGCTAGACTCAATCCGACTAGGGATAATAAGGCAATTGTCTTCTTCATGATTGGATTAATAATAACGCAAAACTAAGCGCTTCATATAAACTACTTGTTAACCCATTGTTGCTAATTTCTTAATATTTAAGAAATCAAATAAATAATTAAGTTAAAAGGAAGCCATCTACACTTTAAAGCAGGATATTTTTAGTCATTTTCAAAGTTTTCAGGCCAAAACAGGCCTAATTCCTAAAATAAAAGCCTTAACTTTAACCAAAGGCAGGTGATCCTTATCATATAAAGCCGTTTTAATTAATGATTGTAATCACCTTTACAGGAAGTTGTATTTTCAACTAATTGAAAAACAATTGATTACAGAAATAAAAAGCTATTTATAATCGTTCTAAATTCACTCTAGTGACAGATTTTTGACATTATACCAATGCTTTTGATTTACCTTTGTCGTGGTAATATTATTGAGCAAGATTAGACTTTGAAGAATTTAAAGGTTATAGCATTCACCCATAAGCACGTCGAATTAAAAGACTTGGGCAATTTGGTTATCTGTAATGAGGAGTTAGAGGAGCGATTAGTCAGCTTGAAAAACACCTTAGATATACCTGAGATTTTTTACGTAGCGACTTGTAATCGTGTTGAATTTGTATTCAACGGAGCGCATGAGCTGACGGATAATTTTATTGCAGAGTTCATGCATAAGATGAATTTCTGTGTCCCTGCCGAACGGTTGCAATGCTACCTAGGACAGGTTACACGCTATTCAGGCATGGATGCACTTAACCATCTTTTCAGAATGTCCTGTTCTTTGGAAAGTCTCGTGGTTGGTGAGAAAGAAATCTTAGCACAGGTACGTCGTGCCTATGAAAGATGTAAGGCTGCCAACTTTACAGGGGATTACATGCGTATGATTATGGATCGCCTCGTAAAGACCGCCAAAGAAGTATATACCAATACCAATATTTCCCGGAATCCAATCTCCATTGTTTCCTTAGCGTACCGCAAATTAAAAGAAGTCAAGCTTCCTGAAAATGCACGCATCTTGGTTATTGGCTCGGGAGAGACCAACCAAAATCTAGTTAAATACTTAGAAAAACACCATCACTCCAACTTTGCAGTTTTCAACCGTACGGTTGCTAATGCGCAGAAGCTAGCTAAGGAGCTAAATGGCACCGCACATCCCCTATCCGAATTGGGCACTTATAAAAAGGGCTTTGACATGATGATTGTATGCACCAGTTCACCGGAGCCTATTATTGATGTCAACCTGTATAAGCTATTGCTAAACGGAGAGACGGACAAGAAAGTCATTATTGACCTAGCCATCCCAAATGATGTTGCTCCAGAGGTTGTCGCACAATTTCCTATACATTATATTGAGGTTAGCAGCCTTCAGGCAATTGCCGAGAAGAACAAGCAAGACCGCTACAATGAGTTGGAAAGTGCAGATGCCATAATCCAAGAGAACATTCAGGAATTCCTTCCTTTATTGAAGCAACGTCGTGTAGAAATTGCGATGCGTGAAGTACCCGAAATGATCAAAGAGATTAAATCCTTTGCCCTCAATGAGGTCTTTGCCCAAGACGTACAAGCCCTAGATCCACAAGCGCGTGAAGTGCTTGAAAAGGTCATGAACTATATGGAAAAGAAATATATTAAAGTTCCAATGGTTATGGCTAAAGAGATTATGGTCAACAACGCGCAGACAGATATTAACTAATACGCACTTTTTCCCGGAAATATAGCCTAATTCTGACAATGTACATCAGGATTGTAGGACTATTTGGTTAAATTTGTAAGCATTTTCAATCATAAATCATTTGTAGTGGACAGAAAACTTGTAATTGGAACCAGGGGTAGTCAATTGGCCCTATGGCAAGCTAATTTTATTAAAGATAGATTAGCTGAAATAGGTATAACTTCTGAGTTAAAAATAATAAAAACCCAAGGTGACATTATTCAACACCTGCGCTTGGATAAATTAGAGGGCAAAGGTTTTTTTACGAAAGAACTCGAAGAAGAGCTACTGAGTGGTACAATTGATTTAGCCGTTCACTCCCATAAAGATCTACCGACAGTCAACCCTCCAGGTTTGATTATTGCAGCAGTATCGGATCGTGAAGATGCTTCCGAACTGATTATTGCGCATAAAGATTGTGTAGACATCAAAAAAAGATTATCCCTTAAACACAATGCTACCGTTGGCACCTCTTCCAATCGTCGTAAAGCACAGCTATTGTCCTTACGCTCGGATTTGGAATTTACGGACCTACGAGGCAACCTTCAGACGCGTATACAAAAACTACGCGATGAAAAATACGATGCTATTGTATTGGCCAAGGCCGGTATTGCACGTATAGAGATGGATCTATCGGATTTTCATATTGAAGAAATCCCTCCTATAGAGTTAGTGCCCGCACCTGCACAAGGCGTATTAGCCATACAGATTCGCGAGACAGACAAAGACCTATTTGATCTTTTACAGCAGATCAATGATGAGGAAGTTGCACGCACAATTGCTGTTGAGCGTAAGGTTTTAAACCTATTTGAAGCAGGCTGTCACGCCCCATTAGGCTCTTACTGTCGTAAAACCAGTGATGGTCAATATGAGGCATGGACTTCTATTGCTGAAGACAATGAAGACTTTCCAGATCGTTATTACCTTAAGTCAGCGACTACAGAAGGTATGGCGGAAAAGATTTTTGAGAAGTTTAAAAAAGGTAGAAAGCTTCCGAGCAGTGTGTTTATCACACGTGATTTAGATGAGAACTCCTATTTAGGCAGGTACTTGGCGAAGCATAATATCCAGGTGGATGCGCGCTCCTTAATCCGTATCTACCCTACAATTAATAACCTAGACTCCTTTATCTTAAAGCGTGCTGACTGGATCTTCTTTAATAGTAAAAGTGCTATCGATCATTTCTTTAAACTTGATCCTTATATCTTAAAGAAGACCAAGATTGCAGTCTTGGGAAGAGGTTCAGAAGATGCCTTACGCAAACACGATCGCATTGCTGACTTCTCAGGAGATAACCTCGGCATTAACACAGAAGATATTGCAAAGGAATTTGCGAAGCTTGTAGATGGCCAAACAGTCTTTATCCCGCGGGCTAAAGGCTCTTTAATGTCCATCCAAAATGCGCTAACAGAAAACACAGAGGTTATAGACATGCCGATCTACGAGACTGTTCTAGAAGAGCAGGTGGACAAAACAAATGCCGAGGTCTTGATTTTTACAAGCCCAAGCAATGTGGAGGCCTACTTCAAGGAGAATCTGGTTGACCCTGATCAAAAAATTATCTGTATAGGCTACTCTACAGCTAAGGTTATTGAAGCCATGGGACTCAGCTATAGCTTACCCTTTACACCTGACGAAATCGGACTATCCGAAGCAGTATTTGGCTTAGACTATTAAAAACATAAGAACATAAAATAAGGGGCATTTGATATGCCCCTTTTACATATTCCAAATTAATAACATGTTACAACGCCCAAGAAGAAATAGAAAATCAGCGGTTATCCGAGATATGGTTCAAGAGAACCACTTATCAGCGACAAATTTGATTTTTCCTTTATTTATTATCGAAGGACAGAATCTAAAGACAGAAGTATCCTCCATGCCGGGAATCTATCGGTACTCCATTGACAACCTCTTGCGGGAAGTGGAAAGCTGTATGAACTTAGGTTTGCGGGCATTCGATCTCTTCCCTAATATGGAAGATGCCTTGAAGGATAAGTATGCGACTATTAGTTATCAGAAGGATAACCTTTATCTACGCGCTATAGAGGCTGTAAAGAAAAACTTTCCAGAAGCTTGCGTAGTAACAGATGTTGCGATGGATCCCTACAGCTCGGATGGTCATGATGGTATTGTTGAAAATGGGGAAATCTTAAATGATGAAACCCTAGCTATCCTTGGGAAGATGGCTTTGGCACATGCTGAATCAGGTGCAGATATTATTGCGCCTTCGGACATGATGGATGGTCGTATTGGCTATATCCGGGAGCTATTGGATCAAAATGGCTTTAAGAACGTCTCCTTGATGTCTTATACAGCGAAGTATGCATCAGCATTCTATGGTCCATTCCGCGATGCCTTAAACTCTGCTCCAAAGGGTGGGGACAAGAAATCCTATCAGATGAACCCAGCCAACTCCCGGGAGGCGCTTATCGAAGCTCAACTGGATATGGAAGAGGGGGCTGACTTCCTAATGGTAAAGCCAGGATTGCCTTACCTAGATATTATCAAGTTATTGCATGACAACTTTGACTTACCTATTGCGGCATACAATGTGTCTGGTGAATATGCCATGCTCAAGGCTGCTGCGCAGAATGGCTGGCTGGATGAAGAGCGTGCAATTATGGAAACCCTATTGAGTTTCCGTCGTGCTGGTGCAACTTCCATCTTAACCTACCATGCAAAAGAAGTACTGGCCAATGGCTGGTTGAAATAAGTTTAGCAGGTTAGGAAGTTTAGCCTTACAGCCTTAACTTCCTAACCGCTTAATACACTTGGCGACCAATGCCGCTCTCCCCTCAGCGCTACCTAGGCTCCCTGAATAGCAAGTTAAAAGGCAACAGCCTAAAATAGCTAACAAGCAGATAGTCAATAGAAAACAATTAAAATAGCTTGTGTTTTTCATAATTAATTTATTTATTTGTAATCAGTCTTAATAGTAGGCGGTTACAAATTATAAATCCTATGAAAAATTTAAAATTGTTATTTATACTCCTATCTACGCTTTTAATAGCCTGTAGAAAGTCCGATAATCCCCCCTTAGTAGATGTGCATAGCACAATAGATATTCTCGACAAGTCAGGAAAAAGCATCCTGCTGGAAGAAGTGGAAAAAAGAATTAACTTATACAACTACATCAATGGAGAAAAAATCAAGGTTTATAACCCTGACCTGGAAGCTAAATATGGCTATATCTTAATAGAAGTTGGACTGGAGGGCAGAAAGCTTATGCAGATATTCCCTATCATTCAAAAAGACAAAATTGAACAAACCATGTTGATAGAATTTGCGGATGCAAAGGTTGACACCTTAAAATACGTATACAGCAGACCTTATCCAAATACGGTTCACTGTGTTCAAATATTTCTCAACAAGAAGGAAGTCTGGAATGCCAAAAAAAATGGGAACGACCCAATTCATCGCTACTTTGAAATCATACGCTAAAGACTGTTAATAAGATACCCAATCAGGCCTTAATTTTAACAAGGAAATATCTGCTTTTTAACATTAGGAAATCGCTAAATAATAAAATAAAATTCCAAATAAGCTTATCATTAAGCGCTATGCTGTAAAAGAATATGCTTGTAAATAGGCTTAACAACATAATTCACAAACCAAAAGTAAGCTTCAATCGAAATCCCCTTATTGTATTGTTTATGGCTATACTTTTGATAATGATTTCAGCCTGTTGCTAGTAGCTTATGCAGCGGCCTTTGGGGTATCCGTAAAGCTATACGTTGAAATAATAGTAGCGGCTTTGCAGTTTATAAAGTGGAACAGGCCACTTATCTTTCTAACCACCTAGCTTTCTAAGTTCCTAATCAGCTAACTTTCCAACAAATATTGACCCTATTATGAGGAGAAAAGCACTTTAATTGAATAACTTCGCGGTATACTATTTTTTATATTATGTCAACATCCGTTCAAGAGATTTCACGTGAAAAGTCTGCTGCACTTTTTGAAATAGCAAAAAAATATTTCCCAGGTGGCGTAAACTCCCCAGTTCGTGCCTTTAAATCCGTTCATGGCGTACCCCTATTTATTGAAAGAGGTGATAAAGCGCATTTATGGGATAGCGATGGAAATGAATTTATTGACTTCTGCTGCTCATGGGGGCCTTTAATCCTAGGGCATAACAATGAGAAAATTCGTGAAGCAGTTACGGCGCAACTCCACAAAGGCTTAAGCTTTGGAGCACCTACGCACCTAGAAAATGAACTTGCGGCGCTGATTGTTGACAATAACAAGCATATTGAAAAGATTCGTTTTGTAAGCTCCGGTACTGAAGCCGTTATGTCAGCTATACGCTTGGCGCGAGGTTATACCAAGAGAGACAAGATTGTTAAGTTTGATGGCTGCTACCATGGTCACTCGGACTCCCTATTAGTTAAGGCAGGCTCTGGCTTGGTCACCTTTGGGGAGACCTCATCCGCAGGTGTACCACAGGCTTTTGCTGAAGAGACCATTGTGATTTCCTTAAATGATCGCGAAGCATTGCAAGAGGTTTTTGCAAACTATAAAGATCAGATTGCAGCCGTTATTATCGAAGGCATTCCAGCCAACAACGGCCTTTTACTACAGGACAAAGACTATATACAATACCTACGTCAAATTACCAAGGAAAATGGAGCCCTGCTAATCTTTGATGAGGTCATCACTGGCTTCCGCATTGGCTTTAGCGGTGCGGCAACCTATTATGATATTCAGCCAGATATCCTTACCTATGGTAAGATTATTGGAGGCGGTATGCCAGTTGGTGCCTATGGTGCTTCGCATGAGATTATGGCGCATATCTCTCCAGATGGCGGGGTCTACCAAGCAGGAACCTTATCGGGCAACCCAGTTGCCATGGCTGCGGGAATTGCTGCTTTAAGCATCCTTTCACAGCCGAATTTCTATGAAAGACTAGCTTCCGTAACCTTAGCCTTCGTAGAAGAATTACGTGCTTACATCAAAGAAAAAGGCTATCCTGTACAAATCTTTACTGTAGGCTCTATCTTCTGGTTTGCCTTTACTGAGCAGAGCAGCATTAAACGTGCGGATGAGATCGATCCTGCTTCCATGGAGAAGTACAAGATTATGCACCGTGCCTTATTAAATAGAGGGGTTTACTTTGGTCCATCGGGCTATGAGGTAGGCTTTATTTCGGATGCGCACACCGAAAAAGATTTAACCTTGGCAATAAAAGCAATCAAAGATTCGTTAAATATAGTATACGCGTAAGCGAATAAGCTGCTTTCTATCAGCAATGTAGTTAAGTAGACATTGCTGATAGAAAGTCTATTCATCGCGTATAACTATGAAATATCCAATATACAGGCCGGCTAAAGCTAAGCTAACGACCTGTGGATAGGTCATATAAATAATGAAAAACAAATTATTTACATATGAGAATGAATACATTAAAAGCAGCATTAGCCCTTTTCACCGTATCAGCCAGCATAGTCGCTTGTAATCCGAGTACTAACAATACAGCTACAACTGCACAAGATTCTACAGCGATGCAGGATACCTCCGCAAGCATTATGATTCACAGCCTTGGACATTCCAAAGATTTCCCAGGTGCTACCTTAAAGATAGCCGACATCAGTGCCGTAAAAGTAGGTACAGACTCGGCTAAAATCACGGTTAATTATGCGGTTGAAAACTTTAAGCTAACTGAGCAAACCGAGCATGATAATCATTTGGCCAACTCCCATGATGGTCAGCATATTCACTTTATCTTGGATAACACCCCTTATGCGGCACTTTACAAGCCTACACATAGCGTAACGGTGCCAGTCAACTCCGAACATACCTTGATGTCCTTCTTGTCTAGATCTTACCATGAGTCGATTAAAACGGCTGAAGCATCTAAGTTGATTAAATTCAAGGTTGATGCGGATGGCAAGATTGTAGAATTGCCAGCTCCTACTGATCCAAGCTTGTTCTATAGTCGTCCAAAAGGAGATTATAAGGGCGCGGACACGAAACAATTATTATTGGATTTCTTTGTGAGCAATACGACTTTGGCAGCCGATGGCCACAAGGTATTGGTCAATGTAAATGGAAAGGACTTCACCTTTGACAAATGGGTGCCTTATGAAATCCTCAACTTACCTTTAGGCGAAAACGTTATTAAGATTACCTTAATCGACAAAGATGGCAAAGCCTTAACGGGTGAAAATGTTTCGGTTGAAAGAAAAATTAATCTAACAGCAGAATAAGTTGTTTTAAGCATAAAAAAGGCGCATTTACTATGTAAATGCGCCTTTTTTTATTTAAGGTGTTGCTTAAAAGCCCACACTCTTTAAGTTTAGCCCAGCTCGTTCGTTCAGCCCAAACATTAAATTCATATTTTGTACTGCTTGCCCAGATGCGCCCTTTAAGAGGTTATCGGTAGCATTTAGAATCAGCAATTGATGGCCATGCTTTTCGAGATGGAGAATACTCTTATTGGTATTTACCACCTGCTTTAAATCAATATTCGCTTCGCTAACGCTTGTAAAGGGATGCCCTGCATAATAATCCTGATAAAGTGCATAGGCCTCCACTTCGGACAAATTCGTCTTTAAGTATATTGCCGAGAAAATACCACGTGCAAAGTCTCCACGCTGGGGCACAAAGTGTATCTTTTGGGCTGCCCGCTCCAGCAAGCTGTCGCCTGACACGGGTAAAAACCCTGTTTGCAACTGATCTAAAGACTCCGAAATCTCCTGCAAATGCTGGTGTTCAAAGGCCTTGTAGACCGAGAGGTTGTTGTTCCGCCAAGAGAAGTGGGTCGTAGCCCCAGGCTTCTGCCCCGCTCCTGTGGAGCCGGTAGTAGCATTTACATGCAGGTCATCTGACAATAATCCGGCAGCTGCCAATGGCAAAAGTGCAAGCTGAATATTCGTTGCAAAGCAACCTGGATTGGCTACATACTGCGCGCTGCGAATCGCTTCTCGATTTAATTCTGGCAATCCATAGACAAAGCTTTGACCTTGAAAGCTGTTGTTCTCTCGCAGCCTAAAATCTTGGGATAAATCAATAATTTTTACCGAGGCAGCTACAGGATTTGCATCCAAGAACTTGCGTGCATCTCCATGTCCTACACAGAGGAATAGCACATCTATAGCACTATGGAAGTCCGCCGAAAAGCTTAGTTCTGTATCGCCAAATAAATCATTATGCACCGCATAGACCTTATTGCCAGCATTTGAGGCTGAATTGGCAAATACAATCTCTACTGCGGGATGAAATATCAATACCCGTAGCAATTCACCGCCTGTATAGCCAGCCGAACCTACAATACCTACTCTTATCTTGCTCATGCCGGTTGTTATCCTTTCTCGTTAACTTTATGCCAAATAATGGTCTGGTTACCAAATATCTTGGAGAAGCCTTTCACGTCATCTCCACTATAGCCTGCATTCATCTCCCCGTAAGTACCAAACTTATTAGACATCAAGTCATGTGGAGATTCAATACCTAGGATTACAAAACGATGCGGGTACAAAGTTATCATGACCTTACCGGTAACAGTTTCTTGGGAAGAGGACAAGAAAGCCTCAATGTCACGCATAACAGGGTCATGCATCTGACCTTCATGCATCCAGTTGCCATAAAATCCTGCGATCTGATCCTTCCAGGACAGCTGCCATTTGGTTAGGGTATGCTTCTCCAGCATATGATGGGCCTTCACAATTAAAATGGATGCCGCAGCTTCGAAGCCTACACGACCTTTAATACCTATAATCGTATCCCCTACGTGCATATCCCGACCGATTCCATAAGGCTGTGCAATCGCTTGTAGCTTTTGAATCACCGAAACCGCATCCATAGCCTCGCCATTTAAACCCGTTGGCTCGCCTTTGACAAAGTCAATGCTAATGTCCTGTGGTTCAGTAGAGGTTACAGGCGTTGGCCATGCCGACTCTGGCAGGTATTGATCAGAGGTTAAGGTTTCAGCACCCCCAACAGAGGTCCCCCAAAGGCCTTTATTAATGGAGTATTTGGCTTTTTCAGCGGAGTATTCTACCCCATGCTTGTTAAGGTATTCGATCTCTGCTTCACGCGACAATTGAAGATCCCGAATAGGTGTAATAATCTCTACGCCTGGAATCAAGGTATGAAAGATCATGTCAAAACGCACCTGATCATTGCCCGCTCCTGTAGAACCATGCGCTACACATTCAGCGCCGATTT
>JASLCA010000314.1 GCA_030146225.1 Sphingobacterium sp.
CACCAATGCCTGCGCATAGATCTGCTCCCGCGATTGGTGATTAGAATGCACCACTACCTTCTGTTGTTTGTCGCGGTAAAAGAAACCCTTTAATCCATCGGCATCAGCCAAAGGAGTTTTTCGCTGTGCCAATAGCACCTCTTCCATAAATTCAACCGCATACTGTGCATACTTAGGATCTTTGGTCAGCTTATACAATAAGCTGGCAGCCCACGATGCTGTAGCCATAAATTGACTTTCCGAAGTATTATAACTGTGCTCCCAAAATATTGGAAAATGATCGTAGCCCGTCTCTTTCCATTTCGCTAAAGCGAAATCAAAGTCCTCTATTGCCACCTGGCTCAATTTTTCCGCTAAAGCGGGATCCTTGCCCACACTCATCGCCGCATAAGCTTCATAGGCAGAAAATAAGAAATTGTCAAAAGGACTATCGTGTACACGCGCTTTCATATCGTCCATATTACCGATCAGACCGTCGGTCCATATCACTATCCCAACGCTACTGGCGCGAAAACCTTTCCCTAAGCGTGTCTTCAACACGAAATCTAAGCCCCACTCGGCTTCTTCCAATAGGCGTAGGTAAAGAGCTGGATTACTATCTTTCACTTTATTTGCCATCTCCAACAATGCAAATACCACATCTCCCGTTTGTAAACTCTGTTGCGATAAATCACCGGCATCATGCCAACCTCCATTGTAGGCCAAGCGCAATCCTTCATGCGTAGCACCAATATCAGCGTGACAAGAGCCATGTTTCTCCGAAACTGGATGACCGCAGCGCTCACAAAATATAAAATTTAATACCCTCCATACGGAATTTTCCCATATATCGGGTCCTATACTGAAAGGTTCAGTACGGCTATCACCTACACTAAGCAGGTATTTGCCAGGCATAGTGAAAGTAGAGAAATCCAATACCTGATAGCTCCCGATTGTAGTTTTCACGGTTTTCACCTTTCCTTCATAAGCAACCTTACCATCACCTGCGTGCAATAGTTTGAATACTTTAGCCTTGTCGCTATCCTCACTTAGTAAAGCCGTTTTTAATCCTTGTTGATCATATCCCGACGAAGAATAAATAATGCGATTAGGAACCGGTTGCCAGCCCAGCATACGCTCAGGTTGTTCGATTTCTTGTAACTCAATACCTTCAATAAAAAAATTCAAGGAATCTCCTGTTGTGCGATCTTTGCCAAAACCAGGTACGCCAAAAGCAATACGCGTAATCATATCACGAGGCAAGTCCCCAATCTCCAAGTAGCAGGTATTCCACTCCCGATTAACCAAATTAATTTCATGTGTCCCCTCACGCCAGTATTCATCAGGAATCTTTTGCTTTCCATCGTTGTAATAATGAAGATTTAAGTGAATATTGCGTCCTCCTTCACAGTCAGGATAGATACGAAAGACAATACGGTTGTATTTCTCCCAATTCTCTCCCCCTACTTCGAATACCGCAGAGGCACCGCCATAGTTGGCGTAATCACCATCGGCAGGTGCACCTGGAGCCCATTCTTTACGTACCGTTGGCACTTGCAATTTTATACTCCCTTGACTCGATTGTGCATGTTGTTTTTCGAAAAATATTTTCCCTACCCCCTGTTGTCGCCAGTTGTTGAAGTCTGTAATGCCTTTAGGTTGGTAGCGCTGCAACACCTTCTTTTTCCAGCCCAAATTTTCCAACGACAGCACAGTGTCTAAGGGCAATGGCCGATGTATAATACCCGTATTCCAAATGTCTTCATTCAGCTTAGGGTCTTTTGTCAACTTGGGGGTCTGCGCTAGCCCCAGTTGGAGCATAAACAGCGATACAATACTAGTAGATAAGGTTTTAAATCGATTCATCAGTTTTTATTTTGCATTAAATGGAGCTTTGAATTCTTTTCTAAAGGTTTGAATACCGTCCGAAGGAAAATCCTTAGGTACTGGTTGTGTCACCTGACCTGTGGCCGCCCATTCACATCCGCGCAACAAGGTGACTTGGAAGCCCGTACATTCCATAGCATAACGCAGCTCAGGATCGTTGCCGACATGGCCCATTACGGTTACGAAGACTCTTCCTTTGCCATAATTTACCGTCCACATCAATGGTTCTTCACGTCCTGCACCACGAGGATCTGTGTCGTCTATCGTCGTTGCTAAGATATCCATGTTTTGTGCCGGCCCTCTGAGTCGGGTGTAGAGCTCATCTTTAAAATGACTCCATAAAGGTGGCAGTCCCCTCAAAATAGGATGTTCTGCTTTTTTATGGCGCACTGTAAAACCATGTTGTAAACCGTGATGCCCAGCAGAGCCAGGGCTATAATCATATACTATACGATCGTTTTTATAATATACATAAGGACCTACGCGCTCATCCCGCCCATCCCATGCTCCCAAGGCCGTCATCTTATTGTATTCGGGCCAATCTGCCATAGGTACAATAGCCGAATGGATAACAACCAAAGCGCCACCCTCCTCCATATATTGTTCCATATCTCGCCGCGTATCCTTAGGCCAGGTGGTACCACCATAGTTTACTATCACTAAATCATACCCCTTGAAGCGAGGTCGAAAGCCCGTTATATCCTGCCCTAAAGCTGGGGTAATAGCAACTTCTACCGTAAATTGATCGCTATTTTCTAATATTTTATGGACTGCATCAGTACTTCCCTGCCACCAATGATTTCCATCTTGTCCTGTTACGATCAAAGCTTTCAATTTTTGCTGTGCTGTAACCTTCAAAAACGGAAGCACAAATAAACCCACAAAGAGCCCCAAGTATCTTAATTTCATGTCTATTCCAGTTATTTACTTTTATTAAACTCAATACGGTCATATACCCATTGCCCTCGCAGGTTGTTACCATTTTCGTCAACCGTAAATTTGTCGTCTTTCAGGTAACGTCGGTACAATTCGAAGCGACCATCTTTATTGCGGTCTTCTAGAATAAGCTCTCTTCTATCGGATAAAATTTCTGACGATGTATATTTTACCTCTTTGGAGTAATAACCAATAATCACATAGTAAGAGCGAAATAAATCGAAATATGGGTAATGCCCGGCATCTTTTGAAAACAAAATCACCTCTACTTCTTCCCCATCATCGGCCATCGGAACAACCTTGCTCTGATTGAACCAATAGCCAGATTTGACCACAGAAGGAGGAAAAGAATCCCATGTCCGTGCTACTGAAGTTTGATACTGTGCATTCGTAATCTGCGTTAGGCACAAAAATGCCCAAAGGAAAAAAACATGCTTAAATGTCATTCTGATCTTTATTATATAAAATGTTTTGACGTGGTATAGGTTTTGCCAAGCTCTAAAGCCAGCAGGGTTGCCAGCACAATATAAGAAAAAAAGCAACAGTCTACAGCGTACAAGCTGTAGCTTTTTGAATTTATTTGTCTCTAGAATTCTTATCCTAAGACCTTTCAGTGATTATTGACAGCAAGATTTAGTTTTATAATGGGTATAAAACTATGCAAAAATCAAGACTCTTATAACTGCTATATTCAACGATATATTAATATTCCAACTCTGCTATCTCGGGGCTGTATCTATACGAGCTTAATAAAAGACTGTCTGCAATACATACCTCAAACTCAAAAAAAGGACACCGCTAGATGTCCTCTTTCTATTCTAATCTTTTCAAACGAAACAGCAGTTGCTGAATTGCCTCCTGCGCTTCATCAATAATAGATTGAGAAAACGTTTCAGGGAATAATTTCTTTCTACGGCTTTCTATATCCTTATAATAACCTTCTATATATTTGACGTGTTCCTTGGGTCTTGTGGTCGCAGGAATACTGATCTCCAAAGATCCCTCAAGTGCAAATGTAGTCTCTACTAGGCGATCTGTAATATCTATTAATGAATCTATTGCCTGATCCAACGATATATGTGTTTCATAACTCCCCTTACCAGTAATTGACCAATGGATGAGTTTCAAGGAATTACGAAAGGCTATCATTTCGCCCAAAAAATCCGCTATCAATTCTTTGTTTTTCTTTGCTTTTGCCATGATTATAATATTTATGTTTATACTATTCTAAGAATATTAACATCCCTAAAATTAAAACACTCAAAAAGCATATAAGTTTTATTTGTTCTACAATCCGTA
>JASLCA010000315.1 GCA_030146225.1 Sphingobacterium sp.
CACGGATTGGTTTGATGTCGATCTGTGATCCAGGTAAGAAAGCTTCTACACCTTTGATGTCAACGATCAAACCACCTTTAGTACGGGATTTAACGTAACCATCAATGATAGTATCGTTTTCCAATGCAGCGTTGATAGTTTCCCAAGATCTTTGTGTCTTAGCACGTTTACGTGATAAAATCAATTGACCGTTTGCATCCTCTTGCGATTCAACAAATACGTCAACCGTATCACCTACTGCTAATTCAGGTAAGTCACGGAATTCAGATAATGCTACAAGACCGTCTGATTTAAAACCAACGTTCAAAACAACATCTTTGTTGTTGATAGAAACAACAATACCTTCGATAATTTCACCCTGATTGATTTGGTTGAAAGTACCAGCATATTGCTCTTCTAGTTTAGTACGCTCAGCATCGCTGTAGCTACCGAAAGCTTTTTCATCAAGTTCCCAATCGAAGTCACCTTCTGGTGTGCTCCATGTGTTGGTTTTGATTTGGTCGATCAAATTCGAATCTGCTTCAGACTCAATTTGCTCAGTGTCTTTCACTACTTTAGTGTCAACACCTTGTAGCTCTGCGTTTTTCGCGGCTAACTCTTTTTCTACTTCTTGTTTTTTTGCCATTAATTAATTAATCTCCTTTTCCCCACTTTGTAGGGACTGCAAAAATACGAAAAACTTTTATATACAAGAGCTTAAGTTTGAAAAAAGAAAAACCTTTTTAATAAAATGCTGGAAATAGCAGTTTTTTCTGCCTTTTATTTTCGGAAAGCTAGCCCGTGAAATCTTCCTCTTCTTGCTTAAAAGCATTGTAACGTCTAGGTTTGACGATTTTAATGCTTTGCTTGGAGAGTGCGATGGCTGCATTGAGTTCAAAGCCTATAAGTAGGATTAAAGAGTTTAAATACATCCAAATCATGGCAACAATTAGGGTTCCTATAGATCCGTAGAGCTTGTTGTAGGCCCCAAAGTTGTTGATATAGTAGGCGAAGCCTGTAAAGATTAGCAGGGCTAGGAGGGTAGCGAGGCTTGCGCCGGCATTAAAAAACTTCCACTTTCTGGCATCGCTTGGTCCAAACTTGTACAGCATGCTGACTGTCATAAAGTACATCCCAAATAAAATAATCCAGCGGGATAGTCCGATTGTAAAGGTCCAAAACCAAGCTAAATCGTAATCAATATGTTTCTTGAGGTAGTTAATAATATAGCCGGTAATGGTAAAGCTGGTAATACCGATTACCAATGCCGTAATAATGCCAAAGGATAAGGCTATTGCAATTAATCGTTTTTTTATCCAAGAACGATTTTCCTTTGCCAAGGAGGCCTTGTTAAAGGCCATCATCAGGGTGGTCATCCCATTGGTGGCAAAGAATGTAGCCAATAGAAATCCTAAGGAAAGCAACTCTGAGTTTTGATTTTTTACAATATCCTCTAAGGTGACTTGCAGAAAGTTATAGGCATTTTCTGGAATAGCTACCTGTAGTATGTCCAGCAACTTCTGTTGAAAGTTGTTGATCGGAATATAAGGAATAAGGGTAAAGAGAAATAAGATACCTGGAAAGATAGCTAGCATAAAGTTGTAGGCTAGCGATGAGGCTTTATTCAATATTGACTCCCGGGCGATCTCCTGAAAGAAGAAAGCAAAGACCGTGTATAGGGGCAAGTTGCCAAAGCCTGGAATGCTCGCCTGCTTGGTCCATTCGATAAAGCGATCATAGTACTTAAACCGCAATAGGCTGTGGTGTACTTTCTTCTGCATCTGTTAGGGGAAGAAGGGAAGCATTTTATCTTGAAAAAGTTGGGGAGCCCTGCAGGGTCTTTTCTTCTCCATGTCTACAAAGACCAATTGCGTACTGCCTGTATTTAGCAAGAGTCCCTCTTCATTAAAGATTTCATATTCAAACCGAATCCGCACCATGGGCTTTTCACGCACATAGGTTTTGATGGTAATCAGATCATCATAGCGTGCGGCATGATGGTACTTACAAGTCAGATCTGTAACGGGCATCATCACCCCCATCTCTTCCAGCTGCTTGTAAGAGATGCCTGTGCTGCGCAGCATTTCTGTTCTAGCTACCTCATAAAAGGAGGCATAATTGCCATAATACACATAGCCCATTTGATCTGTTTCGGCATATCGGATTCGGATTTGGGTTTCGTGCGTAAACATAGGGATGTCTCTTTAGTATACAAATGAATAAAATAACAAGCCTAAGGCTTGTTATTTCTTAATATTTCTAGCGTCTAATGCCTGTTGGAATTTTCTCGCATTTACTTGATGTTCTGCTACGGTTACGGCAAAATTGTGGTAACCTGAAAAATCATCTTTAGCGCACATATAAATGTACTCATGCGCTTTATAGTTGAGCACTGCATCGATAGCACTAATGCTAGGCAACATAATTGGACCAGGAGGCAAGCCTTTAAACTTATAGGTATTATAAGGGTTGTCAATGGTCAGGTGTCGGTTTAAAACCCTACGGATTGTAAAGTCATTGTTGGCAAAAATCACTGTAGGATCTGCCTGTAGGAGCATGCCCTTGCTCAAGCGATTGAGATAAAGGCCTGCAATAGCTGGCATCTCATCCTTATGCAAGGCTTCGCCTTTTACAATTGATGCTAGGATGCTTACCTCTTGTGGCGTCAGGTTCAGCTTGGCAGCCTTCTCCTTGCGCTCGCTTGTCCAGAAGCGTTGATACTCTTCGTGAAAACGATCGATTATCTTTACAGGAGCAGTATTCCAATAGATTTCGTAGGTGTTGGGGATAGACATCACAAAGAAGTTATCGCTGGTAAATCCATAGGAACTCGCTAAGCTATCATTCTGTAACAATTGCTCAAAGGCAATGGAGTCAGCCTCGAAGTTCTTGCCCAGCAGGCCTGCAAAGTTTTCCTTTAAGCGGATGTTTTCAAAGCGGAATTTAATAGCCTCTTGGTAACCTCCTCTCAGGTTCCCAATTAATTTACGATTGGACATGCCTACTTGCAATTTATAGCGTCCGGCTTTTATGGCCGATGGGTAGTTCATGCGTTTTGCCACAAAGTCAAAAAGGCTGATGTCTTCTACAATTTTCTGATCCTCTATTTTCTTAAGAACAGCTTCATAGCTATCGTTTGTGTTGACATATAGGTATTCTTGATTGGCTGTCACACTTGCGCCCAAAAATGTTTGGTAAGCTTTCCAACCTACAAATATTAGGGTTAGCAATAAAAAGCCTATGGCTGATTTTAACCATTTAGCAGATTGTTTTTTTTCACTATTCATATGAAATCTCGGGCTTAGTTCGAAAGGGTAAGATTAACAATAGATCCAATGCTGATAATACGTGTTGAAGTATCAGGAGATTGGCTTATTACTTTAGCATTTAAGGAATCCAGTACAGCCCCTTGGTAGGTTATATTACCTACATTAAGTCCTACTCCCGTTAATGCAAATTTAGCTTCGCTTAAAGATAGTCCCAATAGATTTGGCAGCTCAATCTCATTGTCTCCTCTACCATTGCCCAATACGACTGTGATTTTAGAACCTTTGGCAATCATTCGTCCTGCTTGAATAGGCTGTCCTGCAAACTTCACGTCTAAGACAACATCCTTTGCAATGTCTGCAATATAGATGGTGTCACCTACCTTTAAGGATTGATTCTTGAGAATCGCTGATGCTTCAATAAAGGTCTTGTCAATAATATTTGGGAAAGCTACTTCAGGCGAAACCTGCGTGATGTAGGTTAAATAGATTGTTCTTCCTGTTTTAACATGTGCACGTGGCTCTGGGTCTTGCTCGATAACCAAGCCTGGTTTCATGTCCATCTGATAGACGGAGTCTAAGGCATATTCTAGACCAGCCTTTTCCAAGGCTGCCATTGCTTGCTGGATTTGCATGCCTTTAACCTGCGGCACTTCTATCGCATCGCCATGCTTGGTATAAACTTTTAGGCCTACGTATAAGCCTAAAAATAAAAGCGCAGTCACAATTAGTATTGTAACAATGTTTTTTTGAAATGTACTCGTTTTAAGATACGAAACTAATTTTGACATCTATGCTAAAGTTTTAATTAAACAAATTCAGTGCTATACTGATCTTTGCTTTATTTAATAAAGCAAAAATATTCGTTTTTCCGTGTAACGCAAATTATATTTGTCTACGTTTAACAATAATTTTAGATTTCGGAATGAATGGCTTAATCTTTGACACTAGAGTATCTTGATTAATAGCCCCATTACGATTTCCATCTGACCTTAAAAAAACAGCATCAATACAGATGAAAACAAAAGTAGCATTAATTACTGGAGGATATACAGAGGAATCCGTGGTTTCTTTGAAAAGTGCAGCATTTGTGCAGCAGCAGTTGGATACTTCGCGGTATGCGGTTTATCCAATCTATGTAACCCCTGAATCATGGTATTATCAAGATGAAAAGGGAGTACAGTATCAGGTTAATAAGGAGGATTTCTCCTTGTCGCTGGATGGACAATTAATCAGCTTTGATGTGGCTTTTATTATCCTTCATGGAAGCCCTGGTGAGGATGGACGCTTACAAGGCTACTTGGATATGATAGGCTTGCCTTATACTTCCTGCAATGCCTTAACATCGGCATTGACAATGAATAAAGGTTATACCAAAGCCGTTCTGACCGGAATTCCGGAGTTGTATGCTGCTAAATCTGTGCTCTTGTTTGCAAACAATCGACAGGATGCGATTGAGCTTGTTGAGCAGCGCTTAGCCTTGCCTTATTTTGTTAAGCCCAATGCCGGCGGTAGCAGCATCGGGATGTCTAAGGTTAAGACGAGTGAAGAGTTGCAAGCTGCTATTGATAAGGCATACGATGCTGAAGGCACGGGGAAGGAAGTTTTGGTGGAGGAGTTTGTAACGGGACGGGAGTTCTCACAAGGTATCTTCCGCAATGCAAAGGGGGACTTGATTGTCTTGCCGGCTACAGAAGTTAAAACTACGCGTGAGTTCTTTGACTATGAAGCCAAGTATACCCCAGGGCTTACTGAGGAGATTACGCCTGCGGATCTAAATGCTGAACAAGCGGAGCGTGCGGCAAGAATTATTCGCGAAGTTTATGTGCAGTTAAACTGCAAGGGCATGGTGCGTGTAGATTACTTTTTAGAAAGGGATACCGATAAATTTTATTTTATTGAAATAAATACAATCCCTGGACAGACCGCGCAAAGCTTTATTCCGCAACAAGTGCGTGCTTTTGGGATGAAAGAAACAGAATTTTACACAGAACTTATAGAGGCTGCTTTGGTCAGTCATTCCTAGTTTTGTACCTTTGCAACGTTTTTTTCGATGCAAAATTTATTTTGTAAAAATATTTAGACTTACCTTCGTGTATATAAATGAGACGTAAAATAGAAAAACTACTTATAGAATTTGCAAGAATTCATCGCTTTATGATGAGTTTTTTGAGAGAAGTAGTGTCACCGCCCTATGAGTTTAAGGAAATTATTCGTCAATGTTATGAAATAGGCTGGAAGTCATTTCCATTGATTAGTCTTACTGGTTTTATTGTAGGCTTTGTTTTTACAAAGCAATCGCGTCCTTCATTAGAAGATTTTGGAGCTACCTCTTGGTTGCCTGCCATGATTTCGATTGCTATTGTACGGGCATTAGCCCCATTGGTGACAGCCTTAATTGCCGCAGGAAAGGTAGGGTCTCAGATTGGTGCCGAATTGAGTTCGATGAACGTGACTGAGCAGATTGATGCGATGGAAGTTTCAGGAACCAATCCCACCAAGTTTTTGGTAACCACTCGGATTGTAGCTACCACCTTTATGATTCCGATTCTGTGTTTTTATGTAGCGGGTATTGGACTTTTTGGAGGGTATTTGAGTATGGCTTCCAAGGATGATCTAAGTATCTTGTCTTTTTTTACGCAGGTATTTGATAAGATTGGGATTAAGGATGTTTTTGCTATGGTTGTTCGCTCGGTGGTTTTTGGTTTTACCATTGGCTTTGCGAGTTCCTATGTTGGATATTACTCTTCAAAGGGTACCGAGGGGGTGGGGAAGGCTGCAAATGCGGCCGTGGTTTCTTCCATGTTCTTGGTGTTTATTGAAGAGCTACTTATTGTTACCATACTTGCACTATTCGATTAAGGTCATATGGAAAAGAAAAATGTTAGTATAAACTATAACGATGTCATTATTCATGTGGACAACCTGAGTAAATCTTTTGGGGATTTACATATATTACGGGATGTAGAACTGAAGCTTTATAACCAAGAGAACTTAGTTGTTTTAGGACGTTCCGGAACCGGTAAGTCTGTACTGATCAAGCTGATTTCAGGCCTTTTAATGCCCGACAAGGGAAATGTTACGGTGCTGGGTGAGGTGGTGAATCAATTGGATAGTAAAGCATTGCGTCTGCTTCGGCAGCGGATTGGCTTTTCCTTTCAGAATAGTGCCCTTTATGATAGTATGACGGTGCGTGAGAACTTGGAGTTCCCGCTGGTGCGTAATAAACGAAACTTGACACGTGCCGAGATTAATATGGAGGTTGAAGAGGTATTGGATGGGGTAGGATTATCACAGGCTATCAATCAGATGCCATCTGAACTTTCTGGTGGTCAACGCAAGCGAATAGGTATTGCACGAACATTGATTTTGCATCCAGATATTATGTTGTATGATGAGCCCACTGCGGGCTTGGACCCAATTACCTGTTTGGACATTAACTCGCTTATCAACGAAGTGCAGGATCGTTACAAAACTTCTTCTATTATTATTACCCATGACTTGGCCTGTGCAAAGATGGTTGGAGATCGTATGGTAATGTTATTAGATGGGAAATTTGAAAGACAAGGGACTTTCAAAGAAATATTTGACACGGATGATGCGCGTGTTAAACCATTTTATGATTATAATTTTATTGTTTAAAGATATATGAGTACAAACGAAAGGAAGCGTGCGCTTACGGTTGGTTTATTTGTTTTATTTGGTTTGGTAATTCTTATTGCCGGAATATTGGTTTTAGGAACGCAGCAAAACAAGTTTAGCAAGAACTTGGTCGTAACTACTTTTTTCAAAGATGTTAAGGGCCTAAAGGTTGGAAACAATGTTTGGTTTTCAGGTGTTAAAGTAGGTATTATTAAGGAGATTACATTTCAGAGTATTGATGATGTAAGGGTGGTCATGCATATAGAACAGAAGTCTAGTGATTTTATTC
This sequence comes from Sphingobacterium sp., assembly GCA_030146225.1. GTDB lineage: Bacteria > Bacteroidota > Bacteroidia > Sphingobacteriales > Sphingobacteriaceae > Sphingobacterium. Next base: position 7,177 of record JASLCA010000315.1, read on the forward strand.
GGGAGGATGTTGTTGCTAAGTTAGGTTCTGATGGCTTAATCGGGAATGCGATCGTAAGTTTAATTGGCGGGAGCGAGCATGTGCCACCGATTCGCAATGGAGATGTTATTAAATCCATGGGCGGTACCGATACGGAAGCTATGTTTGCAACCCTACAGACCAACAATGAGAACTTGGTAGAAATTACCAAAAACTTTGCCCTGCTCTCTAAACAAATGGTTGAAGGAAAAGGAACGGTAGGGGCTTTGTTAACGGATTCTACTATTGCTATCTCTTTGAAAAACTCAGTGGGTTCGATGAATAAGGTGATGGCGGATGCGCAGCAAGCCAGTAATAACTTGGCTTTGTTAATGAATAAGCTTAACTCTGGACAGGGCTTAATTCATCAGCTAAGTTCTGATACTGCGGTATTTGCCAGCTTAAGACAGTCCGCTGCACAACTACAAGGCGTAACCCAGACAGCTACAGCGCTTATGACCAATCTCAATCAGACTTCCCAGAAGTTAAACGAGAAGGACAATGCAGTAGGGGTATTGCTGAATGATCCTGCTACGGCCAATGAGATTAAACAAATCTTAAGCAACCTGAATAGCAGTACCGAAAAGCTGGATGACAATATGAAGGCTTTACAAAGCAATTTCCTTTTTAAAGGCTACTTTAAAAAGCAGCAGAAGGAAGAGGAGAAAGCCCTTAAGGCTTCCAACTAATAAGATATTATCTAGGCAATCTGTGGAAGATTGCCTTTTTTTCAATTTATAGAACGGCATTCTATAGCGCTGGCATCGGCTGGAGCTGGTATGTCGTTTTACAAGCTACTATATAGAGATGAAGATTACGGATCAAGACGTTATATTTGAGGATAATCACCTGATTGCAATCAATAAACGTGCGGGAGATATCGTTCAAGAGGATACTACAGGTGATTTATCCCTGGAAGATATGGTGAAGGAATACCTTGCCGTAAAATACAACAAGCCCAATGCCGCATTTTTAGGGGTGATACATCGCTTAGACCGTCCTGTTAGTGGGATGATTTTATTTGCCAAAACGAGCAAGGCTTTGGATCGCATGAATCGCTTATTTCATGATAGAGCAGTATCTAAAAGTTATTTAGCTGTTGTGCGCAATCGTCCAGACAAACTTTCAGATACCTTAAAAAACTGGTTGCTTAGGGATCGCAAAAAGATGATTACCAAGGCTTATGACCGGGAGATTAAGGGGGGGAGCTTTGCACAGTTAGACTATGAGGTAATTGGGGAGTTAGACGGTTATTACTTGTTAAAGGTAACGCCACTTACGGGCAGGACGCATCAAATACGCTGTCAACTGGCCTATATGGGCTGTCCAATTGTGGGCGACAATAAGTACGGCTACCCTAGAGGCAGCACCCGAAGATCCATCTGTCTGCACTCGCGTTCCTTAGGCTTTGTGCACCCCGTCAAGGAGGAGCAAATGACTATTGTCGCTAAGCTGCCTGTGGATGGTTTTTGGGAGAAATTTAATAGCTTGCTCTAAGGCACAATGGGGGGCTGTTCTGCCGGACTAGTAGTCAGGACATTGCCTGTTAACAGGATTGTAAAGAATCAATAAAAAACAGTATTTTTGTATATGAAGTCGAAATATTTGCCTCTTTTGGTTGTATTCGCTATAGTTGCTGTAGCGATGTTGTATGCACATGATGCTTC
>JASLCA010000335.1 GCA_030146225.1 Sphingobacterium sp.
CCTACTGTACCCTTCCTGATGCCTACGGATATTATCATATTAACCTCCGCATCAGCTGGCAGTCTCAGGGATTTTTTGACTCTCCGACTATCAAAGCCTTCCATAGGGCAGCTGTCATAACCGATATTGGCCAAGGCAATCATAAAAGTCTGTGCAGCCAGTGCGCAGGATTTGTGTACTACAATTCGGGTGTCATTCTCCGTAACCGAAAGCACCATAGGGCGAAAGAGCTGAATGGTAGAGACCAATAGCTTTCGCAAGAAGCCTAGAATCCCAAAGAAACGCACATATAAGAGTGGCATCACCTTTTGGTAATAGATTTCTTGGTCTTTAATCCTTTTTTCTTGACGATCCGCAGGGCTGTGACGTCGGATATTTTCTCTTTCAAATTCCAGCACCTGCTGACTCCGTGACTTGTATAAGCCTTGGCGGGTAACAAAGACCACCATCTGTGGAGCCGTTGTCGCCGCGCTCTGCCCCAAACAGGCAACCCCTAGCTCCTTGAGCTTTAGCGGATCGGTAACATGATAAAACTCCCAGAGCTGCATATTCGAACTATTAGGGGCCAAAGTGGCGAGTTCCAAGCACTCCTTTATTTTTTCGGCATCAATAGGCTGTGCGGCATCATATACACGAACAGACCTTCTAAACTCCAATACTTCCTTTAAATTCATCGTTTTTAATTTTGCCAGTAAGCTATCAGTCGATAGCCATATACCTCAGCAAGATAATCATTTTAAAAAAATCAACGCTTCCTAGCAAAGAAAAGGAGCAGCGCCATGTTCTGCATGCGCCCCGACAAGAAATACATAGGGGAGATAGCCCGAAATAAGCGCATGAAAACCCCAATAAATAGATTTTCTATACTGTGAAAGCTAAAAACAAGGCCTGTTGCTTAGAGCAGATTGCAGTTTTTATGTCAAAAAATCAGGAAATAGTAACTTTTATGTTATACGATTTAGGCGGAGTTTTTCTAAAAACAACTGAAATTATTGTTTTTAAAGAAATATTTACCGTTAAGATTAATTTAATGGCAATGCATAGCTATTAATAGTTATTATTTAGTCCTGCCTGAATACCTGCTAATTTCTTTTTTTGGAAAGTTTCATTAGGTTTGTACTTATTAGTATTCAGTCTAAATAAAAATTGATGATTATACGATCACTGCTCGTACTCTTTCTAATACTGTTGTCTTTGGGATCGCTTTTTATAGGTGTGAAAGATATCAGTCTATCTGATATTTTAAAGTTGCAGGAGGATGAACTGCTGGTATTTCTAGTCAGTCGTGTGCCCAGAATGATTTCTATTCTGATTGCTGGGGTAGGGATGAGCATCTGTGGCTTGATTATGCAACAGCTGTCGATGAATAAGTTTGTCTCGCCTACCACGGCGGGAACCTTGGATGCAACCAAGATGGGCATCCTCTTTAGTCTGATCTTATTCCCAGCGGGCGGCATGTTGACAAAGATGATGTTCTCCTTTAGTATAGCCTTGGCGGCCAGTCTTGTCTTCTTAAAGATTGCCGATAGCATAAAGTACAAGAGCATAATCTTTATTCCCTTAATCGGGATTGTTTTTGGGAACATCCTAAACGCCATCTCTACCTTCTTTGCCTATCGTTATAACGTTATCCAAAATATGGAGGGCTGGATGATTGGCGATTTCTCTTCTATTATTAAGGGCAACTACGAAATTCTCTATATCGGTATCCCCATTGTACTCCTTTGTTATGCCTATGCCAATAAGTTTACGATCGTAGGCTTGGGCGAAGACACGGCAAAGAGCTTGGGCCTTAATCATAAGCGGATCACTTACTTGGGCTTAATCTTTGTGTCCATTACGGCCAGCGTTGTAGTCCTTACAGCTGGGGTTATTCCATTCTTAGGCTTGATTATTCCAAATATCGTAAGTATGATTTTCGGGGATAACCTCAAAAAAACCTTGCCCTATACGGCATTGCTAGGCGCCATCTTTCTCTTGATCTGCGACATTATCAGTCGCTTGGTTATTTATCCTTACGAAGTGCCCATAGGCTTAACGGTCAGTATTGTGGGTGGGATTGTTTTTTTAGGAATGTTATTAAAAAAGACTAAACATGCTTAAGAATAAAACTAATGTCCTTATGATCTTTATCTTGCTGGCAGCGATCGGCATGTTTATGTTCAGCTTTACGGGCACCAAGCTTGACTATGTGCTGCCCAGAAGGGCTTACAAGGTTGCAGCAATGCTCTTAATCTCCTGTGGGATAGCCTACTCTTCGATTGTCTTTCAGACCATAACGGCCAATCGGATCTTGACCCCATCGATTATGGGCTTTGACTCCTTCTTCCTGCTTATCCAATCGGTTTTGGTATTTATATATGGGGATCAAACCTTTAAGGTGCTGAGTAGTGAGTGGAATTTTGTGCTATCTGTAGGCCTGATGCTCCTCTTTGCCTTGGCGCTCTACTACCTTATCTTTAAGAAGGAGTCCAAAAGCATTTACCTATTGCTCTTGGTGGGCATGCTATTAGGTACCTTATTCCGAAGTATATCCTCCTTTATTGTGGTTATCCTCAATCCCAATGAGTTTATGATCCTGCAAGGCTCCATGTTTGCGAGTTTTGATCGCATCAACAACAACCTTTTGGGCATCTCGGCAGTAATCTTAGTCTTGGCTATGCTGTATGGACGAACCTTTTTCAGGCAATTGGATGTGCTGCTCTTGGGGCGTGAGCATGCCATTAGTCTAGGCGTAGACTACAACCGTGTAGTACGCCACAACCTGATGTTGATCTCTGTGATGGTATCCATCTCCACCGCCCTAGTCGGCCCTATAACCTTCCTCGGCATATTGGTCGCCAACCTGACCTATCAACTCCTGAAAGCCAAGCAACATAGCGTTTTAATATTGGGCTGTTGTTTATTGACTTCTATTACCGTAGTTACCGGGCAGTACTTGGTTGAGCATGTATTCAATATGTCGACCACCATTAGTATTATTATCAATTTTATAGGTGGTATTTACTTTATCTATCTATTGTTAAAAACCAGTAAATCATGATTGCAGTTAAGCATGTTTCGAAATCATATGGTGATAAAATCATTCTAGATGATGTTTCCATCAGCTTTCCTCAAGGCAAGATCACCTGCCTAGTGGGAGGGAATGGGACTGGGAAAAGTACCCTATTATCTATAATTAGCAAATTGCTTAGCAAGGACTCGGGCACGATCAACCTGCTCGACAAGGATATTATGGAGATGAAGCATCGGGATTTTGCGAAGCGCCTGGCGATCCTCAAGCAGTTCAATCAGCCTAGCATCCGACTTACTATTCGGGAGTTGGTATCCTTTGGCCGTTTTCCGCATTCACAGGGTAGACTCAATAGCTTGGATAAGCAGAAGATTGATGAATCCTTGGACTTTATGGGCTTAACCCAGATACAGGACTATTACTTGGATGAGCTCAGTGGGGGACAGCGTCAACGGGCTTTCTTAGCGATGGTCTTGGTGCAGGATACAGAGTATATCTTATTGGATGAGCCCCTTAATAACTTGGATATGAAGCATTCGGTGGAGATGATGAAGATCCTCCGCATCCTTGCTGATGAGCATCATAAGACCATTATTATCGTGGTGCACGATATTAACTTTGCGGCATCCTATGCCGACTATATTGCCACGGTCAAAGATCATAAAATTATCCATTTCGGTAAGACGGATGATATTATATGTCCTAAGATTATGAAGGAAGTCTTTGAGATCGATATGACCATTATTGAGAATTGTAACCAAAAGTTTTGTATATATTTTAAATAATTTTTATGAAAAAAGTTAGCTTATCAGGTTTGTTATTAGCCTTCGTTATAATGAGCAGCTGCTCAGGTAGCGTAAAAGACAATGCACAAAATGAGAATGCAAGTCAAGATACGATGACAATCACGCATCATTTAGGCAAGACAGCTATTGTGAAAAATCCACAAAAAGTTGTACTGCTTAACTACGGGATTATTGATTCATTTGATGAATTAGGGATTAAAATGGCTGGCTTGCCAAAGGCGAACCTGCCGAGCTATTTGTCCAAATATGCAACTGACGATTCCATCTTAGACATTGGAAACCTTATGGATCCAAACTTTGAGAAAATAAATGAACTTGGACCAGACCTTATTATTATTGCTGCTAGACAAGCTAAGCTCTATGATGAATTGTCAAAGATCGCTCCTACAATCTATATGGATATAGACAAGGATAATTATGTGGCTTCATTTGAGGCGAACAATCGTCAACTAGGTCAAATCTTTGGTAAAGAGGTTGAGGTTGAAAAAGCATTAACAGACATCCAGTCTAAGATTGCTGCGATCAACAAGAAGACGCAAGCCTCGGATAAAAAAGGACTTATTGTGCTTGTCAATGAAGGCCGCTACAGTGCTTATGGCAAGGGATCGCGCTTTGGAATTATCCATGATGTTTTCGGCGTAAAACCTGCTGATGATCATATTGAAGTGGCGACCCATGGACAGTCTGTTTCCAATGAATTTATCCAAAAGATAAATCCAGATTATCTGTTTGTAATTGACCGTGGGGCTGCTATTAAGAAGAATGATTTAGACAAAAAATCCTTCGCCAATCCTTTAATCGAACAAACCACAGCCTATAAGAATGATAAAATTATATTCTTGTCGCCTGATGTATGGTACCTATCAGGGGGAGGATTAAAGTCTGTTGCGATGATGGTCGATGAAATTGAAAAGGCGCTTGATTAAAGCTGCTTAAAGACAAAAAGCCCGCTCAACTTGAGCGGGCTTTTTACATGTATTGCTGTGCAATAAGCCGTGCTAGCGGCTAGGCACGTTTTCGTTAGGCGCCTCGTATAACACGTAAGAGTATCGCCACAATTGCTATCACTAGTAGGATGTGAATGATTCCTCCTGTAGCAAATCCACCAAGAAAACTAACGGCCCAAATAATGACTAAAACAACTGCGATGATATAAAGTAAATTTCCCATAATATAAATTTTTAGTAGATGTGATATATAGATAACGATCGTTTTGCTGTATTTGTTTTACTTTTAACTTTTCTTTAACATCCTTAGGAAGCTATTAAGCCTGCTTCTAATCGCTTAGGAAGCACTTAACTGGCTTGTTTTCAGTCCTTGACTTTGACAGTCGCCCTGGCGTAAAGCTGGTTTTAGTTTAAGGCATTACTTTTCCTCGGGAAGTCAATCCCAGCTTGCTGCCGGTAGCTTGTAAAAGATTTATAGGCGATATCAACTCTCTTTAAGGAATATTGTATCTATGCGATACCTTGTCTGAAGCTATGCGCTGTAGCTGGGGCAATTCTGGTTTAAAGCCCTGCTTTTGCGTTGCCCCATTAGCCATTACGGAGCTAAGGCGAGCAGCCGCTCATTTGCCTTAAAACAATAATTAGTTCGATTCGTTGTTATATATATAGTGAAAGGTACCCAAAATATATGATCGACTTGTATAAAATTGTAAAACATAATAGTCCGCTGATTTCCTTAGCCCTACATGATGGGCACTTTATGGCGCCAGACATGCTAAGCTATTGTCAGCTTGCCGAGCATGAGCGCTTTCGAGAAGAAGACCCTTATACCGCGATCTTTGCAGATCTCCCCTGTAACCAGGTTGTGGTGCATGCCTCCCGCTTTATGCTGGACCTCAATAGACGCAAAGAAAAAAGTATCTACCTACAGCCCGAAGATGCTTGGGGCTTGCAGGTATGGACGCAAGCATTGCCGCAGGCAGTTACTGATGCCAGCTATCAACTCTACGACGAGTTTTATAAGGCTATGGCGCAGCTTATCGAGGAGACGATCGCCAAGTTTGGCTACTTCTTTATCTTGGATATACACTCCTACAACCACCGCAGAGATGCTCCTAACTTGATGGCTGACCCGGAGCTAAACCCAGAGGTAAACTTGGGTACGGCCTATAATCAGGAGAAGTGGCAGGCTATTATCCAGCAGTTTAAAGAGGACTTGGCTACCTGTAGCTTACAAGGGAGGCCCTTAGATGTACGCGAGAATATTAAGTTTAAGGGGGGAGGCTTTGCCCAATGGCTGTGCGAAAACTATGCGGACAAGGGGGCTATTGTCTCCATTGAGTTTAAGAAGACTTTTATGGATGAGTGGACAGGTCGTGCTGACATTCCTTATATCTTGGAGCTACAGCAACTTTTAAAAGGGCGTATTCCACGCTTGCTCTCGGACTTGTTTAGTTGGGGGCAAAAATAATACCTATGGTTGAAACAAAGACAGTAATAAATCGAATCTTAGACAAGATAGACAAAGGCGAAGCCATCAATATGCAACTGCCAGGTAAAGGCCTGTTAAAGATGGAGCGGCCTGTTCCTTTCTTGATATTATACCGAATTCCTATTGATGGCAAGGATAAGTTAACCTCCAAGCTGGGGCAGACGGGTTCCTCTTATTTATATGCCGAAGATTGGACCGACAGTGGCTTAATTGAAATTATTCATGCCCTGGCCAATGCCTTGGCTGACAAGTTTAAAGGCTTTCTGCTATTTGAGTTTTGGCATACCTTTGCGATCACGGATGCTGTATTTACAATACATGTAAGCCAGAAAAGTGCTAAAGAGGTTGCCAACAAGTTGAATGAGGAGCTCTCGAGCATGCAGATCGAGGGCCTGCATATTACCAGCAAGGTAAATCACGGTAAGACGGCGGTTACGCCCAAGGAGATGCTCCCACTTATGGACATCGCTGAGGCCAATAAATCTGCCATTACTTTAGTCGGCTTGGAGATTTCGCCCGTCTATCTAAATCTTAAGACTGGGGCCGAATACCCCTTGCTCTTACGGGCTTTACTGATGCAGTTTAGCAAAGCGGTGCAAAAAAGTTTCTTTGAATTTGTGCGTTTTCACAGCTCCTACAATGCCAGTCACTTTCAGATGTTGGGCAGCACCAAGCTGGATGAAAAGGTGTTTGAAATCGATGATAAGCTCAGTAATATGAGCAATCTATTTGACTTCTTGCTGCTGGTCACCCCGCTCAATACGGATGATGCCTGGACGGAGTTTGAGCAATCCAACTTTTCTAAAAAGCCCGTCTTTCACTATAGACCCTTGTCGATAGATCCGGAGTTAATAAAGCGACAGATCTATAACTTGCCGATAGAGGATATCTCTGATCCTACGCTGGCCTTTCTCTTTCGGGATAAACGCAAGGAGGTTGATCGTATGCTCAATATGCTGTCGGATCGGGAGAAGCCAGACTTCCTACAGAGTAGCCTGCAGGTGTATGGGCCTGTGGAGGATGATCTTCTCGCGATTGCTAAAGCCATCTTGGTTACGGTGGATGACAGTCAAATAAGCCCTTCCAAGAATAAGCTGGATGCTACAGCCTTTGCAAAGATGGCAGAAGACGAGCTCAAGTGGATGCAGCTGCAAAATCCAGCAATCTCAACAGCCGTACGTATTCGGGATGATATCAATGGAATCTTGGTTTCCCGGGGAACCCTAAATATTAATAAGAATTTCACCATCTCTGCCCAGCGCGCCATGTCGCTGCTGCAGCATGAGGTGGGGACGCATGTCTTGACCTATTACAACGGGAAGGCACAGCCCTTGAAGTTGTTCTACACAGGCGTGCCTGGCTATGAGGAGTTGCAAGAGGGCTTGGCCGTCTTTTCCGAATACCTGACAGGCGGTTTAACCCCCAACCGCATGCGCACCTTGGCGGCCAGAGTGCTGGTGGTGGATCAATTAATCTCAGGCGCCTCTTTTATGCAGTCTTTTTCGTTGTTAGTAGACAAATATGGCTTTACAAATAAAAGTGCCTACCTGATCGTAATGCGGGTCTATCGGGGAGGAGGGCTTACCAAGGATGCGGTATACCTAAAAGGACTACTCAATCTAATTGCGTATATCAAAGAAGGAAAATCTTTGGAAGCGCTTTTAATCGGTAAGATTCGACAGGATTACCTCCCCATTGTAGAGGAGCTGGTACATCGGGGAATATTGGTAAAGCCCCAAGTCTTGCCCCGATACTTAGACCCTAGCTTTCAGCACAAGATTGATCAGGTAAAGAAAGATGGAACCATCTTTGGTATGATACATAATTAAAAGAACACATTCACTTAACCCATTACATATGAAAATAGGATTTGCAGTCAATCAGATGCTTAAAGAAGAAGTAAATTTTACGACCACTGGGCTTGCATTAAAAGCAAAAGAAATGGGACACGATGTATACTATGTAGGCATGAGTGACTTTGCGTACACGCAAGACGAGCGCATGGGCATTCATGCCCGTAGAGCACCGGATATGAATTATAGTGGATCCAATGAGTTGTTTTTAGATACCGTTAAGAATGAACCTAAAGTCTTAGTGGATAGTTCGGAGTTGGATGTTCTCTTCCTGCGAAACGATCCTTCCAATGATGCTAAGAACCGTCCATGGGCGCAGAATGCAGGTGTGGTCTTTGGTCAGCTGGCCAAGAAGCAGGGCGTGCTGGTGCTTAACAATCCAGATGCGCTGGCCAATGCCTTAAATAAGATGTATTTTCAGTATTTCCCTAAAGAAGTACGCCCTGAAACTATTATTACCCAAAATATTGATGACATCAAGGCGTTTTATGAGGCCTTTGATCGCAAGATAATCCTCAAGCCCCTGCAAGGCTCGGGAGGCAAGAATGTCTTCCTCATTAATGAGGAGCAGAAAAATCTCAATCAGATAGTTGATGCCATAGCGCAGGATGGTTTTATTATAGCACAGGAGTATTTGCCAGCTGCTCAGGATGGGGATATACGCTTATTCTTATTGGATGGCGAGCCCATTGTCGTGGATGGAAAGGTCGCTGCTATACATCGTGTCAATGCTAAGAATGATATCCGGAGTAATATCCATCAAGGTGGGCATGCACAATTGGCAACCATTACCCCCAAGATGTATGAGATGATTGAACTGATAAAGCCCAAGCTAATTGAAGATGGCATGTTCCTTACGGGATTGGATATTGTAGGGGATAAGCTTATGGAGATAAATATCTTTAGCCCGGGTGGGGTAGGTTCGGCAAGTGAGCTTAATAAGGTGGATTTCTTTAGCCCTATTATACAGGCTATCGAGAGGAAGCTTAATTAAGGGAATATAGTACAGCGATAAATAATTCTTTTTTTTAAAGTTTTTACAATCTTTTAAAATAAAAAATAAATTACGGCGTTATATATATAGAAAATCATTTACGAACATTAACAATTAAAAAAGGAGAAATTACTATGAGTGAGTTAACTTGGAAAGGTCGTTGGAATGAATTGAAAGGTAAAGTGAAGCAATCATATGCTGAATTGACAGATGATGATTTACTATATGCCGAAGGTAAGGAAGACGAATTATTAGGCCGTCTTCAAAAGAAGACAGGTAAGACAAAAGAAGAAGTTGAAAATTGGTTGAATAAACTATAATTAAGTATTCTTTCTATGCATATGAAGGGTGAGGTTCTGTAAAGGATCTCACCCTTTCTTTTTTTTAAGTCCTTGAAAAGGTTACAATTCAATACCCAGTTGTGGCTCTAGCTCTCTCAAGGCCTACCTTTTATCCGAATTGTGGTATTATTAAAATCTTTATATACTTTTGCATCCTTAATTAGGAATTTGATTAAGTTTTTTAGCAATAGCGAATAGGTTTTAAAATATGTACTCATCTTATACGGATCTTGAATTACTTAAGGGCTTGCATAACAGCGATGCTGATGCCTATACAGAAATTTATGATCGCTATAGTGGCCCCCTCTACCTATTTGTACTCAAACGCCTAGGGGATAGGGATGAAGCCAAGGATTTACTACACGATTTCTTCCTCAAGCTTTGGGAGCGACGCGCAGACTTGGAGATTAGTCAGAACTTAACAG
>JASLCA010000337.1 GCA_030146225.1 Sphingobacterium sp.
ATATCCGTAATATCACCCACCTGGCGCCAGCGAAACTGCTCCTCAGCCAATAGGTTGTAGCGCGCCGCAGCAAATGGGGTGCCCATATTCGAACGGAAGGACTTGATATAATGGCCGGCCATAAAAGAGAAGTGCGTAGATAGGCTTAAACGTCCATAGCTAAAGCTCGTTCCAAAGCCACCACTTGTAGGCGGATAAGACAAGCCCAAATGACCTAATGCAGCATTCGTAAACTCCGTATCCATGTCAATAAAGTAACGTCCATCAGCGCCTAAATGGCCAATAGGATTGCCAGCCGCGTCTTTCGAATCAATATAGCCTAGGCTATTGCCTGTAGCAGGATCAACCCCCGCAAACGCATAGCCATACCAAGAAGTAGCGCTCTGCCCTTGTACAAATACTTGCTGGGTATCGTAATGGTTCATAATGCCCAGATCCTTTATCTCCTTGTTATAGGTTTCTAAGATCTTATTCTTGTTAATCGCCAAGTTGAAGTTGGTGGACCATCTGAATTTACCACTTTCAACATTCACACTGTTTACCGTAAATTCCCAACCGCTATTGTTTAAGCTCGCGACATTCGCACGTACATAATCCCGGCCCGTTGAGATAGCTACTTTCATATTGTCTAGCAAGTCCGAAGTCACGTTGCTATAATAGTTGACCTCCGCATTGATACGATGCTTGAACAAAGAAAATTCTAAACCAGCACTACGATCTTCCTTACGCTGCCACTTAATAGCAGGGTTGCCTGGACGCACCGTATTAGGTACCTTTTCGCCATTATAGCGGAAAGAAGAGTTGGCGTATTGGAGTAGAATAAAAGGATATGCATTCCGATCTATACTACCTGTAAAGCCATATGAACCTCTTAAAGATAAGGAGCTGATAAAGTCAAACTTCTCCATAAAGGACTCTTTATGGATGTTGTAGCGAAAACTCGTATTCCATAGCGGCATAAAACGGTTGTTTGAGCCGATAATATCTACCCCATCCATCCGATAACTACCACTTAACACATAACGATTATCAAAGCTATAGGTCGCCGTACCATAGAAAGATGCCGAGCGCTGTTGCTGTTCACTACGGCCAAAAAGGTTGGAAAAAGCCAAATTATCTGTCTTCAATGTTTTTAGATCGGGCATACCTACCAGCCCGTAGTGTGGATCATACTCTGGCGAATAGTAAAAGAAGGAATTATTACGATCATCCGAAATCTCCTGACCTAAACTTGCAGTTAAGAAATGATTGCCCTGCCATTCCTTAGCAAAGTCAAACTGATTTCTCCAGGTATAAGAAGTTCCGCGCGCCGTGTTTTCACGCATAGATCCATTATTCATATAATCTGGAATCTCCTTTTCTTGATACATCGCATTTAACCAAGAACTCTCCTTCGAAGAATAAGAACCAGGGTCTAAGCTTCGTTCGCCCATTATACTGTTAACCGCATAAGTTCCCTGCGTGTAAAAGGTCAGAAAGTCTAATAGCCTATACTCCACTTTTACATTGGCTTGATTGCTCGTTGCACGATTAATGGAGGTGTTGCGCTCCATATCTTCCAAAATATTGAAGTCAGCACGGTAATCATCCTTGAGACTGCTTAAGGCAGGAAAGAAGGAACGATCATAGGCATAGCTACCATCGGCATTATAAGGACGCTCATAGGGATTTGCAAAGGTCGCATAACGCAAAGGATCCTGTATAGAAGCACTATTACGATCCATTCTATTACTATTTACTAAATCGAAGAATATCCGAACTTTCTTATTCAAGTCATGGGTAAGCTTGATTGTTGCGCCATAGCGATTGTAAGCACTATTCGGCATGACCCCTTTCTGGGTCATATAGTTGACAGATCCGTAAAACTGCGTCTTATCGGTACCTGAAGATAAGCTTACATTGTTATTTTGGGTATACCCTGCACGAAAGACCTCATCGTACCAATTGGTATTCGTCTGCCGCAAGGCATCAATTTTAGCCATGCCTTCCTCACGTGATAAGCGTCCGCGGTCAATATCGCCTAGGTAGCTAAATACACGGCCATCATTTTTCAAATGCGGAAAGTCATTGTATAAACCAATTTCGAAATCTACCTTCTGCGCCCCCGTCATCATCTGCAGCTTGCTCTTTGGTGCTGCATCATAACTAAAGGAACTGTTTAAGTTGACGTAGCTTGTCCCAGCACGCCCCCGCTTGGTGGTCACGACAATCACCCCATTCGCCGCACGTGAACCATAAATGGCGGTAGCGGCAGCATCTTTTAAGATGGTGATGCTCTCGATATCATCTGGAGGGATATTCCCAATCCCAGAAGTCAAAACAGAATTTTGTAAGTCCGCAGCACCCAAACCTAAGTTCGGCATATCGCCCTGCATAGGCATGCCATCAACAATCCAAATTGGGCTCATATTCCCCGTCAAGGAATTAATACCACGTATACGTAATTGCGCCGCTGCCCCCGGTTTGCCCGATAGATTCATCGCAGACACCCCAGCAACCGTACCTTTCAACACTTGGTCAATAGAAGTAAAGCCCTTGTCTTCAATATCCTTTGAAGTCAGGGTTGTGGCAGCTCCGCTCATCCGCGCACGTGATACTTTTTGATAACCAGTGGCAATGACCTCGTCGATCTCCTGACTATCATTGTCCATAGCAATCGTCAAATAAGCAGGTGCACCGGCATATTTAAAACTGCTGTAGTAAGGTTTCTTTCCTAAGTAGCTTACTTCGACGCGGTATTCCCCGACATCCAACTGTTGCTGTTGAAAGCGACCATTCTGATCCGAGCTAGTTTTCAACAGTGTATTCGGCTTAGTCAAGGTAATGGTGGCATTGCTAATAATACTGCCCGTAGTTTTATCCGTGATAACGCCCGTTAACGCAGATTTTTGAGCTTGCCGCTGTTCTTGTTGCTGCAACTGCTGCTGCAATGGATGCATCACAATGGTATTGTTGTTGATGCTATAGCCCAGCTGCTCCATCGTCCCTAGCTCTTTAAGAAATAGGGACAAGTCGCCATCACTCCGCTTGAAGCGCAACAACTTGTTGCCATCGATCTGCTCGGATTGCCAAAGCACATTCATGCCGGTCTGCTTTTTAATATCCTTAAAAAGCTGGCTAACCGTAATTTCAGCGTTCGTGAGCTTGATCTGTTGTCCATAGGACATAGAGCAGGCAAAACTTACCGCTAGTGCAAGGTAAAGTCTCTTCATAAAATAAAAATTTAGGATTAATAGTATTTAGTTAATTGAATTGATCTATGCTTAGGGGTTAAGCCCCCCTTGAATTTGTTTTTGCACGTAGAGCTTATTGTCCTTTAGTTCAAACTTGACCGACTTGGTCAATTCCAACAGATCCAGCAAGTCCCGTAGGCGGGTAAGCTTCTCGACTGAACCATTAAAGTGTATCTGCTGAGGATCAAGGTCGGCTGCGAGGACAACCTCTACATCATACCAGCGGGAGATACGCTTTAAGATTGTGCCTAGGTTTTCATTGCTAAAGAGGAAGGCTCCGGACATCCATGCATTGGCTTCACTTGCCGCGATGGGGTAAACATTTAGCTTGCCTGTCTTGCTGACTGCACTCTGTTGGTTAGGACGGAGGATATTTTTCTTTCCAGTTGCTAAAGCACTTACCTCTATGCTCCCTTCTAAAAGTGTGGACAGCGTAAGGTCATCATCCTTGTAGGCGCTGACATTAAACTTGGTACCCAAAACTGCAATGCGCTGTACAGCAGTCTGCACAATAAAGGGCACGAGACCTTTTGGATTGTGGCTTGCATCGGGGCGCTGTACCACTTCGAAGTAAGCCTCCCCATCCAATTCTACCAAGCGCTCCCCTGCTCCAAAGTACTCTGGAAATCTGAGTCTAGAGCCTGCATTTAACCAGACCTTGGGGCCATCAGGCAATTGTATTCCGAGCTTACTACGCTTGGGAACAATCAGGGTATGGTACTGCGGTTCACGCGGCATAGCTCCTAAGTTGCTGCGCAACGACTGAAAGTTAATTAAGCCCGCACTTTCTTTGGAGAGACTCCCTCCATTGGCCAATTGCTGCTCCCCCAAGGCGAGTTCCTCAATATAAATCTTTTGGCCATTGGACAAGACCAAGACCGCCTTTTCCTCGCCCTCAACAACCCCTGTCAAATTTGCGAAGGCTTCTACAGCCTCCACCCTTTGTTTGTCTTGCTGCCATTGGTAAAGACTAATGCCCAGCACAAAGAGCAATAAGGCTGCGGCTACCATTGGGTAAAGCCTAGTCCAGCGATTAACCTTTCTCTTTGGAACTGCTGTAGCAAGTCCTGCGACTTTTGAGACCAATAAGCCTTGCGCCTGAAGACCTGAGCGGATACTATGGAGATCGCTCAGCAATTCTATGGGTTCTAAATCCAGATCGGGTATACTGCCCCCTAGCAACCAGCCATCCAAGACATGCTGCTCGGCGGCACTTATGGTTCCATCCTTATACTTATCCAGAAGTTCTTCTAGGCTACTCTTATCAGACATAATATTTGGTTCGATTGTAGTAATGACAGTTTACCCGAACCGAAGGGTTACTTCAAAGCTGAAGTATTTGTTACTATTTTAAAAAATATAAATAAAACTACTGCCCAGACGGGCTTTTAACAAGCGTAAAGCCTTGTGCATATGATTCTTAACCGTCTCCTCCGAAATCCCCAATGCAGCGGCAATTTCTTTTCGACTTAAGTTCTCCTTGCGGCTTAAGTCAAACACCTCCCGCATCCGAGGTTGTAGGTTGGATATCTCCTTGTCTATTAACGCTTGCAGCTCGCGCTCGCGAACCAAGTAATCAGTGCCGGCAGGCTCTATACCATCTATATAGGACAAAAAAGAGTCGATATAACGCAAC
>JASLCA010000373.1 GCA_030146225.1 Sphingobacterium sp.
CATCGCGAGTTTCAGATTAGTTATGTTGTACAGGGCAAAGGTTCCATTATGCTCGGCAATTTAATCCGTCCCTGCGACAAGGATGAAATCTTCCTTATAAAGCCCAATGAGCCCCATTTATTCTTTAAGGATGAAAGCTTAGTAAACAATAATACCGTGCATATCGTACATCTTTTCTTCTCCTTAGAGAAGTTAAAGCCATTCTTTGATATGACCGAACTAGCAGCGGTAAAAAATCTCTTTTACAATATCAATACCAGCAAATCCCTGCCGGCAGCACATGCAGCAGCCCTAAAGAGCCTGTTTATAAGCCTAGATGCAGAGGAAGGAGTCGTAAAGTTGCAAAAGATAATAGAAGTATTTCGGTTCTTAGTAAGTCAAGAGCAGCATTTTGTATCCATCTATTCCGGATTAAACAAGGTGACCTTTCAGGATTCAGACGGCTTACGTATTAATTCAGTGATCAAATACGCCTTGGAAAATTACAAGCGAAGCGTAACGGTGGAGGAGGTATCCACACTTATACATATGAGCCCAACGGCCTTCTGTAAATTCTTTAAGAAACATACCAAGAAGACCTTTGTAAGCTTTCTAAATGAAATACGCATAGAAAAAGCCTGTCAACTGCTGGTAAACAAGCGTGCCGAAAACATATCCGAGGCAGCCTACCAATGTGGCTTTAATACAGCCGTACACTTTAATCGCGTATTTAGAGGGATAATGAAGATATCCCCAACCCAGTTTATCACAGCCCATACAGTCGTAAAATAAAGAGGAGATCCCTTTAGAACCTCCTCTTTACCTTATTTGTCGCTCCCCATTCTTTTTAAGATCATAATGGCTTCAAATTGCTTGTCATCAAAGTGAGGCGCATCAATAACGAGCTGGTCAGGGTAGGGCTTGCTCTTGTCAAAGAAAAAGATCTTTGTCACGCTGCCATAATCGTTGGTCGGGAATAAGTCGGCACATGCCTCATAATCCGCTTGACCAAGATCCCCAACCGTAACCGCATAGATACGTACAATCGCACCCTTGTTTTGCTCATTGCGCACAAAGGCCACTTCCTCAAACTTCCCAGGTAAATCCTTGATGGAGGGCTGACTGAATGCATCCCAGATGCCATAGATAAGGATAATCCCCAAGCCAAGGGCAATCCACCAAATTTTCTTGTTTTTGTACATTAACTGTTTATTGTGATACCTAATAATTTATAAAATTCCTTTAAAATAGCCTGATGCCCAGGCCAAGCCGGAGAAGTAACAAGATTGCCATCTACAATAGCCTGATCCGGAGCAATATTCTTCCAAGTACCCCCCGCAAGCTCAATATCCGGGCCAACCGCTACATAAGCAGTCAAGGTCCGACCTTCCAGCACGCGAGCCGTAGTCAACACCTGTATGCCATGGCAGATCGCCGCCACAGGCTTATTATGGGTAAAGAAATACTGTGTAAACTCAATAACCTTCTTATTGAGTCGAATATATTCAGCAGACCGGCCCCCAGCAATGTAAAGCCCGTCATAGTCAGCCGGATTCACCGCATCAAAGTCTTTGTTAATCGCAAAATTATGCCCGCGTAACTCCTTATACGTCTGATCGCCCGTAAAATCATGCACTGCCGTGGGCACCATATCGCCTTTCTTGCGATCCGGAGCAATAGCATCTACCTCAATTCCGATGGAACCCATTGCTTGAAAAGGAACCATTGCTTCGTAATCCTCTACGAAGTCTCCTACAATTAATAATACTTTCTTAGCCATAATATTTAATTTTGAGATTAAGTATGCTATATCAATATCTCTGCCAATAGGCGTTTTGTTTTCCTCACCTTAGCCTCAAGCTGACTTCTCAGGAGCATATTAGTAAGCCCTTTGCCCTCCTCAAAATTCTTGTCAAACTCAGGCAGACTAAAAGTGCCCAATACCTCAGCCCCATCATAAGGCATTCTAGCAGTCGCAATATCCAATACCGATTGCGCACCACGACCACCCTGACTTGTGGCCAAGAGAAACACCGGCTTGCCTTGAAAGATCTTACGCTTAGGAATTCTAGAAACCCAATCAATAAGATTTTTATAGGCCGCATTGTAGTTCCCATTGTTTTCCGCAAAGGAAATCAAGATAAAGTCCGCCCAATCCAGCTTAGCGGCAAAGTCATGCGCAAGTTGAGGTATCCCAGAAGCCCTTTCCCGATCCTTAGAGAAGATAGGCATCTCATAGTTATTCAGGTCCAGGATCTCGATTGTATCCTCAGGCTCCTTATAATACTTGCTCACACTACTTACCAATCTTTTGTTAATGGAATCTGAACTGTTGCTTCCAGCAAATGCTAATATTTTCATCTATTCAATTAATTTATCATAAACTCCCACCGGATTACGCCAGCCTAACCCGGTCCATAAAGCCCTAAATGGCTATATGGATATTTGATACAATAAATCTATACATTTTTTTTATCTTGTGGGGTCAAAATAAAAACACATTATGCGAATTAGAAAACTTCTTCTCTCGGCAATCTGCATGCTGGGGAGTCTACCGCTATTTGCTCAACAGCAGCAAGACCTAGTCTGGCATAGCCCCAGCCTAGTACATGGGCAGCTTAGCAGCGCAGGAACCGCCAAGTACGGGCGTTTACCCGATGCGCTAAAGGACCAAGTCAGAAGCCCCGTTTGGCATTTAGGAACCAATAGCGCAGGCCTACATATAGACTTTAGTACAGATGCCGACTCCATCCTAGTACGCTACAAGGTTAAAGGAGCACTGAATATGCCCCATATGCCCACAGTAGGCGTAAGTGGAGTAGATCTATATATGCATGATAAAGGCAAGGCAAACTGGTCATGGACAGCCGGGAATTACTCCTTTAAAGACACCATCACCTACACCTTCAAAGAGATGGGAAGCTCCTCAGATCGTGTCTATCAATTGTATTTACCCTTGTACAATACCGTAGAATGGCTAGAGATCGGCATCCCCGCCAACAAGCAGTTAAAGATGGAGGGGAATAGCCAAAAGCCCATAATAGTTTATGGTACCTCCAT
Source organism: Sphingobacterium sp. (assembly GCA_030146225.1). GTDB lineage: Bacteria > Bacteroidota > Bacteroidia > Sphingobacteriales > Sphingobacteriaceae > Sphingobacterium. The sequence goes on from JASLCA010000373.1 coordinate 3,040, forward strand.
TGCACAGGGCGCATGCGCAACCCGTCCGGGACTAGCTTGGACAAACATGTTGAGTCGCGCTATAAATCAACCCGTAGTCAACCTCGCTTTTTCAGGAAATGGACGATTAGAAAAGCCAATTTTGGACTTAATGGCAAAGGCCGATCCCGCAGCAATCGTATTGGATTGTTTGCCCAACCTAAGCGTAACCACAGAGCGCACAGAAGCCCAGTTAGACTCATTAATCTACACAGCCTTTACCATGATGCGCCAGGCACATCCAAACACCCCCATTATATTAAATGAGCATTCGGCAGGCTATAATGCATCCGTAAAGCTGGATAAAGTAAATAAAAGAGCCGAACAAGCCACGCAAGTGGGCCGTCGCACATTTACTCTCTTAAAGAAAGAAGGATTTAAAAATATTTACTTGTTGACCAACAAGGAGGTCGGATTAGACCTAAACTCAACCGTAGACTACGTACACCCAAATGATATAGGGATGCAAAAGATTGCCGATGCCTATACCAAGTTGTTAAAGCGGATATTATAAAAAAGGGAGAAGGTTAGAAGGTCCAACCCTCTAACCTTCTAACCCGCTAATTATCTTAAAAACAACAACTCTCTTAACTTAGGGAGTGGCCATTTAGCATCGTCAACAATTTTCTCAAGTTTATTAACATTGTAACGGATCTCATCAAAGTAAGGCTTCACCACCTCATCATAGCTGATGGAGCGTTCACGCATATCTTCAATCGTATTGGCCTTCTTACGCGCTTGACGCATCTCTTCTGCCTTTTCTAAGATTAGATTTGTATGCTTCGAAATACGTTCAACCAGGTTTAGCTGGGAGCTAAAAGCATCCTTAGAAAGACCTAAGTCTTTAAGACCCTTTACGTTCGTAATCAGTTCATTTTGGTAGATAAAAGAGGCTGGAGCAATCTGACTCGTAACCATCTCTTCAATAACCCGCGCTTCAATCTGTAGCTTCTTGTAGAAGTTCTCCAATAAGATCTCATGGCGCGCTTCCGATTCCCGCTTGGTATAAATACCCATTCTCTCAAACAAAGCCACAGTCTCCTCTTGCACATAAACATCAAGCGCCTTAGGCGTAGACTTAATATTAGAAAGCCCGCGCGTAGCCGCCTCCTGTGCCCATTCCTCGCTGTAGCCATTGCCTTCAAAACGAATAGCTTTAGACTCTTTAATATACTTACGCAGCATATTAAGCATCGCTAAATCCTTCTTCGTTCCTTTTTTGATTTGCTTATCCACTTCCGCCTTAAACTCAATAAGCTGAGCCGCAACAATTGTATTTAAGATTGTCATAGGCTGCGCCGAGTTGGCAGAAGAGCCCACCGCGCGGAACTCAAACTTATTGCCCGTAAAGGCAAAAGGAGAGGTGCGGTTACGATCTGTATTATCCAAGTTTAATTCAGGAATTTTCGGAATGCCATGCCATAGATTAGCATCATTCTTCACCTTTTTAGCCACTCGTGCAGACTCCACCTCATCCAAGATTTCATCCAGCTGCGAGCCCAAGAAGATCGATATAATAGCCGGCGGCGCTTCATTTGCACCCAAGCGGTGATCATTGCTATGGCTGGCAATAGAAGCCCGTAAGATGTCCGCATGCTCATGAACAGCCTTTATCGTATTGATAAAGAAGGTTAAGAACATTAAGTTATTCTTAGGCGTCTTTCCAGGGGAAAGCAAGTTAACGCCTGTATCGGTAATCAAAGACCAGTTATTATGCTTGCCAGAACCATTCACCCCACTGTATGGCTTCTCATGTAGCAATACCTTGAAATGATGACGGATAGCGATCTGCTCCATCAAGTTCATCAGCAGTTGATTATGGTCAATCGCTAAGTTAGCCTCTTCAAAAATAGGTGCACATTCAAACTGCGAAGGCGCCACCTCATTATGACGTGTCTTAAGTGGGATACCCAACTTTAAGGCCTCATTTTCCAAGTCCACCATATACGAAAGCACCCGTTCAGGAATTGCCCCAAAGTAATGATCCTCTAGCTGCTGCCCTTTGGCTGAGATATGTCCAAAAAGTGTACGGCCCGTCATCTGTAAATCAGGACGTGCATTATACAAGGATAGGTCCACCAAGAAATACTCCTGCTCAATACCCAACGAAGCAGTAACCTTCGTAACCGACTTGTCAAACAATTGAACCACTTCCGTAGAAGCCTTGTCAATCGCTGCAATGGCCTTTAACAAAGGCGCTTTATAATCTAGGGATTCACCTGTATACGATACAAATACCGTAGGAATACACAAGGTCTTACCTGCAACAGTCTCAAAAATAAAAGCAGGAGAAGAAGGATCCCAAGCCGTGTAGCCCCTTGCTTCAAAGGTATTTCGAATACCCCCATTTGGAAAAGAAGAAGCATCCGATTCCTGTTGTACTAAAGAGTCTCCAGAGAAGCGATCAATCGCATCTCCATTTTCATCCGGCTCAAAGAAAGCATCATGCTTTTCCGCAGTAGTTCCCGTCAGCGGTTGAAACCAGTGCGTATAGTGCGATGCACCATTAGCAATGGACCAAGTTTTCATCGCTTGCGCGATATGTCCAGCAAGTTCCCGAGAAATCTGCGAGCCCGCTTCAATAGCCGCCAGCAATTCCTTGTAGGTATTCTTCGCCAGAAAATCTCTCATCTTGGCAATGGTGAATACATTCTTTCCGTAAATAGTAGTTGCTTTAAGGGATTCGACTTTTTTAGCTTCCTCGAGGGATCTCGATACAGCTGATTCTGTTGCTTTAAATCTTAGGTTTGACATTTTTTTTGAGGAACTAAGTTTTGTGATACAGTTTGTTGTGCTTTTATGCTGTAAAAATACGTTAATTTTTAAAAAACAAGAGATAAAAGTGTAATTTTTATAAGTTTTTAACAATAAAACCAAAAAAGAGCCTATTACAA
>JASLCA010000005.1 GCA_030146225.1 Sphingobacterium sp.
GTCCAGCATCCGAAAGCATATATTCTTCTTCTTCAGGGCTACTGATAAAGCCAATTTCAGTTAGTACTGCGGGCATCCCAGCGGTCTTTAATACCGCTAAGGCTAATTCTTGTACGCCTCTATTGTTGCGCGATGTGCGTACATATTCATCCTGCATATAGGAAGCTAGACGGATACTCTCTCTTCTAAACTGGCTTTTTAAAATCTGGAAAACAATCATCGAAGAGGGGTCTTTCGGGTCAAAGCCACCATAGTTGTCCTTGTAGTTCTCCTCCATTAAGATGGATGCGTTTTCTCGAATAGCCACATCTTGATTTGCCAGCCTGCTATAACCTAAGACAAAGGTCTCGGTGCCTTTGACCGAGGGCTTGCGCACTGTTGTGGTGGTGTATCTGCCATTTCTACCTTTTACACGTTGATCTGAATCGGCAGAGTTGGCGTGGATAGAGATAAATAGGTCTGCATTGTGCTTGTTGGCAATTGCTGGCCGCTCATATAAAGGGATAAAAACATCAGTCTTACGGGTGTATATAACCTTTACATCAGGCATCTCTTTTTCAATCCGCTTGCCCAGCTTAAGGGCTACGTCCAATACCACATTCTTTTCCTTGCCCACACGTCCTACAGCTCCGTCATCCCTGCCACCATGACCAGCATCCAATACGATGGTTCTGACCTTAGGGTTTACACGATTACTGTCTTGAATAGGAGGGTTGGGGGTATAAGCTGATGTACTGATTGTCAGTGTTAGTATAGAAACAATTAATAAGCTTGCGCTGAAGAGATTATTTTTTTTACTCATTGGTATTAAAATCTTAAATGTCGACGTTTAAATTATTAGAAAACTCGCTCTACAAAAATATTATTTACTTCCTGCTTATCTAATAACTCTTTGTAAATGTTTTTTGACTATTTTTGCCAGAGGAAGTTTAAATTCACACAAAAATAACATTCATAATTCACTTTGAAGGCTTTAACTTGTTTTTTATGTAGTTTTTTGTTCGTTTCCTTAAGCCTGACGGCTTCATACGGACAAGTCGTAGAGCCAACAAAGGCCGTTAATACGGTTTCAGCGAAGGATTCGCTAGGGCTGGCTCCCGATAGTTCGAAGAATCATCTGAAGGATACCCAAGGACGCGATACCGTGAAGATGAAGGATCAGGATGGTCTGGAGACGGTGGTAACCATTGTTGCCAATGACTCCTCTTGGAACCAAGTCAGCAAAAACATACTGCACCTCTACAAGGGAGCGAAGGTTAAATATCAAGACTTTGAGCTTTCGGCAGATTATATTCGACTGGATAGAAATACCAATGAACTCTTTGCCAGTGGGGTGTATGATCACAACAATAAATATGTTGGGCGGCCTGTAGTTATCTTTCCAAATGACACCCCTAAGTCGGTAGACTCCTTGCTTTACGATTATAAAACGCGGGAGGGTAATACCTACGGCATTATGACCGAAGTCGACGAGGGCTTTATACAGGCTAGGATCTTACGCAAGAATATCTATGATGAGATGTCCTTGTATAAAGGTATGTACAGTACCTGTAATCTGCCCTTTCCCCATACCCACTTTGGGATTCAGATATCTAAAGGGGTAATTACCAAGAATCAAATTATTGCAGGGCCTTCCTACCTCGTTGTGGAAAATATCCCGCTGAAATTTATTGCAATTCCATTTGGCTTCTTCCCGAAAACCAACAAGCGTTCCTCAGGCTTTTTATTCCCATCCTTTGGGGAAGATGCGGCGCGAGGCTTTGCTTTACGAGATATAGGCTGGTATTTAGCCTTTAATGACTTTTGGGATACGGAGTTGCGCGGGACCTTTTATTCAAAAGGATCTTGGGAGGCGAATATGCGGACCAATTATATGGTGAATTACAAGTATAATGGGGGCTTTTCACTTCGCTATGCAGCCACCAAATCAGGGGTAGAGGGTACCGATAATTATGGGACCAATAAGGATTTTAACGTTACTTGGAACCATAGCCAACGGCAAGAAGCCAATCCTGGAACTTCCTTTTCGGCATCAGTAAACTTTGGTACAAGCTCCTACTTTAAGAATACAGGACTTAATCAGACAAATAGGATAGAGGATGTAACCAGAAACAATATGGCTTCTTCTATTGCCTATGGACGTGTGTTTGCGGATGGGAAGGTGAACTTTACCTCTACAATGAGCCATAGACAAGATATTAGCACAGGTAGAGTGGATCTAGAATTGCCATCCTTCAGCTTAAACGTAGCTACCTTTAATCCCTTTGATTCTAAAAATCGTGTAGGGGAGCAAAAATGGTATCAACGTATTACAGTGGGCTACAGCTTACAGGGTAGAAACTCGATTTCTACTACGGATTCCCTGCTCTTTAAAAAGGAAGCTTTATCTCAATTTAGCAATGGATTTCAACATAATATACCTATTAGTTTAAGCATAAATGCCTTCAAGCATTTTCAGTTTAATACCTCTATGAACTATACCGAGCGCTGGTACTTACAATCTATACGTAAGGGCTTAGAAAATGAGGTCGAAGGCTTTAAAGAAGTACGAGATACCGTACAGGGCTTCCGAAGAGCCTATGATTATTCTGTTTCCTCGGGCTTGTCCACCAAGATCTATGGTATGTATCCTAAGATGGGGAAGATTGATGCGATACGTCATATCGTAACGCCATCTATTAACCTAAATTATAGACCAGACTTTTCGGACCCAAGCTATGGGTTTTACAAGGAGTTTATTAACAAGGATGGGATACAGCAAAAGTATTCTGTCTTTGAAGGCGGAATTTATGGTGGACCAAGTGCCGGTAAATCCATGGGAATCGGCTTCTCAATTGACAACAATATTGAAGCTAAGATTCGTACAAAGGATGATACAACAGGCAAGGGCTTCAAGAAAGTTCACCTGCTACAAGGCTTGACCTTTAGTGGTAATTACAACTTTATGGCAGACTCCTTGAAGCTGTCTACAATAAGCTTTTCAGGAAGAACCTCGCTCTTTAAGGAGAAAATAAACCTGAACTTTAATGGAACATTTGACCCCTATATGCTGAGTGAAGAAGGGGTTCGTATTGATCGCTATGCCCTTAAAGATGGGAAGCTAGCAAGGTTGACCAACTTTGGACTTTCTTTTGACTATAGTTTAAACCCCAATGCCAATAAGAGTCGGAATGATAATTTAGACTCCTTGCGCAATCAAATGCCCAATATGACGCAGGAGCAAGCCCAAGCGCTAGCCCGTATCAGCAGCAATCCAAATGCCTTCGTAGACTTTAATATCCCTTGGAATCTAAATGGTTCATTTAGCATGAACTATAGCAAGCGTTGGGATAGCAATGTAAAGCAAGAAAAGAGTGATATCACTGCAACAGTAAATGTCAATGGGGATTTTAATGTGACTCCAAAATGGAAGGTACAGTTTAATAGTGGCTATGATCTAAAACAACAAGCCCTATCCTTGACACGCTTTAGCATTTATCGGGATCTACACTGCTGGGATATGTCGGTGGGCTGGGTGCCTTTTGGGCAGTATAAAAGTTATAATATTACTATCCGTGCGAAATCATCAATTCTACAGGATTTGAAGTTGACCAAGCGCGAGAGTCATTACGTTTACTAAATCAATCATTTAGCTTTATGAGGGTAGAGATTATAACCATCGGCGATGAACTTTTAAACGGTCAGGTTGTGGACACCAACTCTGCCTGGATCGCTAGAGAGCTGGCACCACTTCATTTTCATATTGTACAGATTACCTCTATAGCTGATACTTCCGAAGCTATTTTAGACGCTTTGGCGGCTGCCGCTTTACGTGCTGATCTTGTCCTAGTGACTGGAGGCCTAGGGCCTACAAATGATGACCTTACCAAGCAGACCATTGCCAGATATTTCGATGCCCAATTAATACGCAGTCCAGAGGTTTTGGCACATGTAGAACAATTGTTCAGCAAGTATGGCTATGCCGAGATGCCTCTTATCAATCAGCAGCAAGCTGATGTCTTGGACTGTTCAGAAATACTCTTTAATGATGTGGGGACAGCCCCAGGTATGTGGGTCGAAAGCGCAGGCTGTACCTATGCCTTCCTTCCAGGGGTGCCCTTTGAGATGAAGTTTTTAATACAGAATCGGGTCGTTCCCCGCTTGGCAAAGTTCGCCGCGAAGGAGGTTATACACAATGCCTATATCCTTAGTGTTGGCCTAGGTGAATCCCATCTTGCACGCAAGATAGCTGACATTGAAGCCGCCATGCCTAGCCATATTAAGATAGCCTATCTGCCCAGTTTGGGTGTGCTGCGCTTGCGGATAACAGCTAAGGGGCAAGACAAACAAAAATTAAGCGCAGAGGCAGCGCACTTTGTAAAACAGATTGTGGAGCGTCTAGCTGAACTGGTTGTGGCGCAAGACGAACGCTCCTTTGAAGAAGTAATCGTTGGGGAGTTCAGTCGCTTAGGGCTTAGTCTATCGACTGCTGAAAGTTGCACAGGGGGATACCTATCCTCCGTGTTTACGGCCGTGTCTGGCGCGAGTCAAATGTTTATGGGGGGCGCGGTAGTCTACTCCAATGCGAGTAAGATGCAGCTATTAGCTGTACAGGAGAACACCTTGATCGCCTTTGGCGCAGTAAGCGAACAGACCGTTTTGGAGATGGCGGAAGGTGCGAAGCGTACCTTTAACACAGATTATGCCATCGCCACTAGTGGTATCGCTGGGCCAACAGGAGGCACATTAGATAAGCCAGTAGGCACGATTTGTGTAGCAATTGTAGGCAAGCAGGAAAGCTTTGTGAAGACCTATCACTTTACTAACGATAGGCAGTTGAATATTCAACGCACTACAGCTGTAGCTTTACAAGAATTATGGTCCTTGTATAAAAAAGAGCATTCAAAGTGTCCGATATAATATTTGGCATTTAGCACATATTTAAACATAATGTTTGGTTTATATGTATTATCTAGATTAAATGTTAACTTAGTAAATCATCAACGAACTTAAGAAATATGGGTATATATAAGCTTGTACTTCCAAAGATGGGAGAAAGCGTTTCTGAAGCGACGATTACCAAGTGGCTGAAAGAAGTTGGAGACAACATCACAGAAGATGAGTCTGTGGTTGAGGTAGCTACTGACAAGGTAGACTCCGATGTGCCTTCGCCAGTACTGGGTAAACTTATCGAAAAGCTTTTTGAAGTAAACCAAGTGGTGCAAGTAGGCGAGGTTATCGCGCTTATTGAGGTTGATGGCTATACTGCTTCTGCAACTGAAGAAAGCAGCCCTGAGGAAGTTGTACAAGCTGATCCAGCGGCAAGCGCTCCGGTAGTTGATGCTGCCTCGGCAGCTACTGATCTGCCAGAGCCTTTAGACATTCCGGGTGCAGAGTTATTGCAAGAGCCCATTAAGGAACAAACTGTTATTCATTCTACCAATAGATTTTATTCGCCTTTAGTCAAAAACATTGCACAAGAAGAAGGTCTGAGTCAAGCCGAGTTAGATGGGCTTGCAGGCACGGGTGCAGATGGAAGGGTGACTAAGCAAGATATTTTGGCCTATATTAAAGCAGGCTCTCGGAATATGGCCAAAGCGCCTGCGATTGAGACGCAGCCAACGCCTAGTCCAGCTGTAGCGAGTCAGCCTGCAGCAGCAGCCCCTAGCCCTAGCAAGCAGGGTCATGCAACGGATGAAATTATTGAGATGGACCGCATGCGTAAGCTGATCGCGGATCATATGGTGCATAGCGTGAAGACCTCTCCGCATGTTTCTTCCTTTGTGGAAGCCGATGTGACCAATATTGTGAACTGGAGAAATAAGGTGAAGGATGCCTATAAAAAGCGGGAAGGGGAGAATATTACCTTTACTCCAATCTTTATAGAAGCCATAAGCAAAGCCATTAAGGATTTTCCGATGATCAATGTCTCGGTGGATGGCTACAATATTATAAAGAAGAAAAACATTAATATCGGTATGGCAGCAGCCTTGCCAACAGGCAACCTAATTGTACCGGTAATAAAAGACGCAGACCAGCTAAGCTTAGTGGGCTTAAGTAAGGCGGTCAATGACTTAGCCAATCGCTCGCGAGCCAATCAATTGAAGCCCGATGATATTCAAGGAGCCACCTTTACCTTTACAAATATTGGGGCCTTTGGAAATATTATGGGCGTGCCTATTATTAATCAACCACAGGCAGCGATCTTAGCTGTAGGGGCGATTAAGAAGAAGCCAGCGGTATTGGAAACTGAGTTTGGGGATGTTATTGCCATCCGTCAGCTGATGTACCTGTCGCTTTCTTATGATCACCGTGTGATTGATGGAGCGCTAGGCGGCACCTTCCTAAAGCGGGTAGCTGACTACTTAGAAGCATGGGATGTGAATCGTGTTGTATAATAGCTAGCATATATAGAAAAAAATGGGGAACTTAAAGTTCCCCATTTTTTATACGCCGTATTTTTTAAGTATAAACTGATAGCGGAAATACAAGAGGATAGAGGAGGTAAGGAGTCCAAGTGTTAACCCATACCATACGCCTTGCACACCCATGTTGAGCTCAATGCCAAAGATATAAGCCGCAGGAATACCAATAATCCAATAGGCTATAAAGGTAATTAAGGTCGGGATATTCACATCTCCAACCCCTCTTAATACCCCCAGGCCTACGACCTGCGTCCCATCAAAGAGTTGAAACAAGCCCGCGATTAAGAGCAGCTGCGCTGAAATCGCAATAACAGCAGCATCATCGCTAAACATCTTGGGCAGTTGCTGATTGAAGATTGCAAAGATCAATGCACAGAAAACCATAAATAGCAGGACCAAGTGGTAAGAAACCTTTGCAAACTTTTGAACACGGAGCATATTGCCGCGCCCAAAGTTATGTCCAGTTTTGATGGTCGCTGCCGAAGCGATACCACTCGCCATCATATAGGTCATGGCCGCCATAGTAATGGCTACCTGATGACTAGCTTGCTCTACAGCACCAATCTTGCCTGCAATTAAAGAAGCTGCCGCAAATGCCCCTACTTCAAAGACATACTGCATTGCCACGGGCGCTCCAATCTTAAAGATGCGCTTCATGGGTGCTAAGTCAATATGAAATAACTTGAAATGCTGTATATAGGCTTTAAATCGCGTAGACTTAACCACATAGGCCGACATGGCTATCATCATTAAGACGCGGTCGATTAAGGTGGCATAGCCCACCCCGACAATCCCCATGGGTTCAAGGCCAAAGTAGCCCTTTACAAAGATAATGGCCAAGACAATATTCAGCACATTCCCCCAGATGGTGATATTCATCGCTTGTTTCGTAAAGCCCAAGCCTTCCGCAAATTGTTTAAAGGTATTGAATACCATTAAAGGTACAATAGACAACATCAGGATAAAGAGGTAGGGTCTGGCCGTATCAACTACACGTGGATCTTGCCCCATATGCTCCATGGCATATACTGAGCCAAAGTTAACAATGAGGAATAATAATACCGCAGTAGCAATATTTAACCATAAACTATTTGAAAGAAGTTTAGCACATATCTCTTTAAGACCTTTTCCATTAGCTTGGGCAATCAGTGGGGTTAGCCCATAGGCGACGCCTAGACCGATTACCAAAACGACAATAAATACGGAGTGCACCAATGATACTGCAGCCAGCGGGATGGTTCCCGTGAATTTACCAACAATAATTGTGTCTGCGGTTTGTACCAAAGTTTGGCCAAGCTGAGAAATAATAACAGGCCCAGCAAGGGCAAATGCACTCCAATAGAAACGCTCGTTTTGTTTGTAGAACGTGTTTTTTTTCATGAGTTTACAAAGGTACGCTTTAATTATTTCCGATAATAAGCTTTTAGAAGTCCCAGATGCGATTTGCCCATTAGATTACAATTCTATGTTTTTATACTAATGTTACTAAATATTTACAAGTATTCTTTGAGGATTTATAAATTTACACTTACCTTAGTCGGGTAGTTTTTGACAAAAAGAGAGGAAATAATGACTTTAGGATTTTTGAATATTGGTACGCAAGAGATGATTTTTATTGTAATTATTATCTTATTGCTGTTTGGTGGAAAAAAACTTCCTGAATTGGCCAGAGGTCTAGGGAAGGGAATACGTGAGTTTAAAGATGCTTCAGATGGGATCAAAAGAGAGATTTCAGATCAGATAAACAACTTTGAAAAAGGATTGGATGTTACAGCGGAGGATAAGCCTACGCCTTATGCTAGCAATCCAGATGCCTATGCTGAAGTGGAGAAGGAGGCTGATACAGACAATCCAACTGTGGAGGAAACTCCTCTTGAAGGCGCAGAGAAAAAACCATTTCCACAGTTTGTGGCAGCTGAAAATGCAGTGCAACATAATCCGGGTCAACAGCCAGGAACTGATCATTATACCTATGGTTATGAGGATCATTTTGCAGATCAAGAGAAGCTAGCCGCTAAGGCTGATTTGTCGACTGAAGAAACGACTTCAAACGACCATACATCGAAAAACGTTTAATTTAAATTTTATACATCGTATTGAAGAGGACTGTCTCAGGCATCGTGTTGAGGCTGTTCCAAGTAGGTTTTATGAGATCTTTATATGCTCATAAGGAGTTGCTTAGCTACCGCTGTAGGTACATCGCTCGAAACTTAGTTGGAATAGCCTAACTGCCGGAACATCCTCTTTTTTTTACATTAGATTTTATGGCATACGAAATTATTATTTCGCAAGAATTAGGCGTATCTACGAAGCTAGTCCTAACGACTATAGGCTTACTGGATGAGGGCGCTACTGTACCCTTTATCGCTAGATACCGCAAGGAGATGACAGGCAGCTTGGATGAGGTGCAGATTATGACGATCCGCGATCGCGTACAGCAGCTGCGTGATTTGGACAAGCGCAGGGAGGCCGTTTTAAAGTCTATCCGCGAGCAAGGCAAGCTAACCGAAAGCTTAGAAGCGCAGTTGATGGCAGTAGGCACGATGTCCGAGTTGGAAGATATCTACTTGCCTTATAAGCCTAAGCGTAAGACTAGGGCATCAATGGCTCGCGAAAAAGGCTTACAAGGCCTTGCGGATCAGATTTGGGCACAAGAAGCTTTTGATTTGGAAAGTTTTGCGAGCAGCTTTGTGGACAGCGAGAAAGGAGTAGACAGCTTAGAGTTAGCCTTGGCTGGAGCTAGAGATATTATTGCAGAGCAGATTGCTGAAGATGCAGATGTAAGGGCTATAGCACGGAAGCAATTCTTAAATCAAGGTCGCTTTGTATCTCGTGTGGTAGCTGGCAAGGAAGAGCAGGCGATAAAGTATAAGGACTATTACGAGTGGTCTGAATTGCTGAAAGATGCACCTTCCCACCGTGTATTAGCCATGCGTAGAGGAGAGAAGGAAGAGATGCTTTATCTAGACCTAGCGCTTGAGGAGCAGGCTATTATCCCCTTGTTGGAGAAGATCTGTATTACGGGCAATAATCAAGCAGCAAAGCAGGTACAATTGGCCTTACAGGATAGCTATAAGCGCTTGCTGAAGCCATCCATGGAGACCGAGGTCCGGGTGCTCAGCAGGCAGAAGGCTGATGAGGAGGCGATACGGGTGTTTGTGGACAATGTTCGCCAACTTTTACTAGGAGCTCCCTTGGGACAAAAGCGACTATTAGCCATTGACCCGGGATTTAGGACAGGTTGTAAGACCGTCGTATTGGATGCGCAAGGTAGTTTATTAGAAAATACAGCCATCTTTCCACATACGGGAGCAGGAGGTTTAGCCGAGGCTCAAAAGACGGTTACCCATTTAGTAGAAAAATATGCTATTGAAGCTATCGCAATCGGCAATGGAACGGCTGGTCGCGAGACGGAGGAATTTGTACGCAAGCTGGGCTTAACAGCAGTGACCATTGTTATGGTTAATGAATCTGGAGCTTCGATTTATTCGGCATCAGATGTAGCTCGTGAGGAATTTCCAGACCAGGATATTACCGTTAGGGGGGCTGTATCTATAGGGCGCCGCCTGATGGATCCATTAGCGGAGTTGGTAAAGATTGATCCCAAATCAATCGGCGTAGGACAATATCAACATGATGTAGATCAGCAAAAATTGCAGACGGCTTTGGATGATACCGTTATTTCCTGTGTGAACTCAGTAGGGGTAGAGCTCAATACAGCCTCCAAGCAGGTGCTTGCTTATGTTTCTGGACTTGGTCCAGCCTTAGCACAGCAGATTGTTAACTACCGGATGGAGAATGGCCCCTTTAAGTCCCGTAAGGAATTGAAAAAGGTGCCTCGCTTGGGTGAGAAAGCATTTGAGCAGGCAGCAGGCTTCCTTCGTATTCGTCAAGGTCTTCATCCATTAGATGCTTCTGCGGTACACCCAGAGCGCTATACATTGGTAGAGCAGATGGCCAAGGATGTCAATGCAGCTGTGGGAGACCTCTTGACCGATGACAGCTTGCGCAAGGCTATAGACCTAAAGAAATATGTTAGCACTGAAGTAGGACTGCCTACCTTAAATGATATCTTGGCAGAGCTTGCCAAGCCAGGTCGTGACCCTAGGGAGCAGTTTGAAACGTTTTCATTTACAGATGGTGTAAACAGCATGGCAGACCTCAGGGTGGGCATGCGACTGCCAGGAATAGTTACAAATATTACCAACTTTGGAGCCTTTGTAGATATTGGCGTGCATCAAGATGGTTTAGTTCACCTAAGTCAACTTGCCAATCGCTTTGTGTCCGACCCCAATGAAGTCGTGAAGGTACAGCAAAAGGTAATGGTCACAGTGACCGAAGTGGATGAGCGTAGGAATAGAATTGGCTTAACGATGAAGACTGAAGCGCCTAAGGCAATGCCTAAACATAAGGCCGCTGCTAAAGCCAAGCCAGAGCAAGCCGAGACCGATATGGCCAGCAAGCTAGCGGCTTTAGCCAGTAAGTTTAAATAAGGCAGCCCTTGAAAATAAAAATGTCCGTTATACTTTGCTGTATAACGGATATTTTCTTTAGGGCTAATTTTCCTTGCTTAAGCTATCGAGCTTTGTGGCCTCCTTCTTTTCTTTTTTCTCATTCCAGAACCAGAGCTTCCGCCAGAATTCAGGGAGGCTATTAAACTCCTGTCGGTAGACCACGCCCGCTGCACTGATGTAATCACTATAAGGAGTAAAGAGGAAGTTTTTAGTGTTTAAACGGTTATAGGCCCGTAAGATTAAGCTACCATCCCTACGTAATTTAAAGGTGACCTCAGCATCCGTAGCGACTTGATCCGAAAAGATACTTAAGTCATTCATCGGGTTCTTGCTGCGGTCAGTAACCCCACCTGTAAGGGTTAAGCGATCATCAAAGAACTTTAGCGAGGCAGAAGCATCATTAAAGGAGCGGATATTGAGGTCAAAGAAGTTCATATTAAGCGATTGGGAAATAATGCTATTCAATTGATTGAATGCAATCTCAGTACCTGCCGAAAGCAAGGTGTTGTTGAGTTCCCGACCGATCTCTACGGTAGAGGATGGGGTAAAGCTTCTACGTACAATCAAGCTAATCGCTTGCTGATTGATATTGTTTCCATCACTAAAGTAACTTTGCAGCTCATCCTTAATATAGGGGTCCTGCGGGAAGTTTAAGTCAAATGAAACTTCCGGCTGGGAAAGGGTTCCTTTGAGGATCATATCAGCTTGTGCCAATACCCGATCATTGTTTTCAGATCTTCCAGCAGCATTGTATAAGGGGGCTATAGAGGTGCGCTGCTGGTAGCTGGCCCCAAGGTTGACAACCGCTTCAGCGGGATTTCCCGCCCAGCGAATAGATCCCCCTTCCTTGAGATCAAAGTACTTGTTGAAAAAATCCTGCGCCGTAAAGTGGAACTTTCCGGAGAGCACATGGTAGTCGCCAAACATTTCAAAGTCTCCTAAGTTTGAAATGCGCAGGGAGAGATTTCCGCGGCCTGCCCCTTTTAAAGAGCCTATATTGTTTTCTAGATTAATCTCCGCCTCGGGACGAATGCTTAAATCCATATTCATTGTTAAGCCTTGAAATTGGTTCTTAGCCTTAGCGACTTTATTCTGGGTGGAATCCACACTACTAAAGTAAATAAAGTCGTTGTCACTTACCTTTAAGGAACTATTAAAAGGGATTGTAATTACTGTATTCGGATTGGACTCGGCATCAATAGCAATATCTATAGCCGAAGTCAAGCCCTTAAAGCTAAATTTACCCGTAGCATAGGCTGTCCCAAAAAAGAGTTCATTGTCCTTTCTGGTCGTATTGAGAATATGCAGGTTGTTTGCGTTAGCGACGATATTAAGGGTTGGGTCGGAAAGCTTGTTCAGATCCACAAAGCCATTGCATAGGGCAGGCGTGCCTTTTGAATCTTGAAAACGCAGATTATTGAGTTGTATGCGATTGCTGTCAATAAGTAGGACCTGTCTGTTTATGTTGTAGCTTGTCTGAAGGTAATTAACCATAAAAGATGCTTCAATAAGCTGTCCCGAGCCATTTATTATAGGCTTTTGTAGGCTGCCATTAATGCTAAGATCACCATCTACCTTGCCGTAAAGGTTTGTGACTAATCCTTTTAAGAAGGGTTGCACAATAAGTAAGTCTGTTTCCTTGATGCGTGCGCGTAACTGTAGTGGGTCTGACTGTTTATTTAAGTCATAGTAACCGTTAAGGGTCAATCCACGGCCATCGATATTGTGCAGGGTAGAGGCAAGCTTTATTAAGCCGGTATTGGGCTCGTAATCCGCAGTCACTTGCAGTACGCCAATAGGCAAGGTATTGTAAACAATAGGCGAGGTGCTTATATGGGCAGATAAATTAGGATTTTTAAAGATAGAGTTAATCTTTATGTCGCCATTTAGCTGACCTTGAAGGGTAATGCCTAGGGGTTTGGTTAAGCCAGAGAAGGAGCTTAGCTTAAATTCCTTAAAGGCTAGGCTCAAATTGTCATCTTGATTGGAAAGAATACCATTGACAAGGACTTCTTGAAGGTCGCGCTTAAACAATAGGTTATGGAGGTAGAACTTACCTTTAGACACCCGTAAATCCGCATCTTGATTGATGGTCCAATTCTCATTATTAAGGACAATCTTGGAATGGTTAAACTTAATATAGGCAGGCTTGTTATGTGCAAAGTGTATATTCCCATTTAGCAGTAGATGATTGGGGCGGCTTTCTTCGGACATGCGAATATTGAAGTTCAGGCTATCATTTGCCAAGCTATTTGTAATATGCACATGATCTACATATATCGAGTCTGAAAAGCTCATTCGATCAGCATGAATTTGCAAGTCAAAAGACTGCTCGTCGGCTGTTTCCATAAGGCGCAGGTTTTTAACTTGCATCCCCTTGTAGCTCAGTATTGGGCTGGAAGCAGAGAAATTTGCTGTATAATTTTGGGAGGAAAAGCTGGCCTTTAAGCTTGCCCCATCATCCAACTTTAGGTCTGGGTCGAAGAGAGCAGAAATAGGCTCAAAGGAATTAATCTTAATCTTTAAATCGAAGTTCTGAGGGTCGTATGCGGGCGTTTCAATATTAATAGCTGGGGCATAGCGCATTGCGAGCGACTGAAAGTAAGCCGCAATACTATTAAGGTTGATCTGTCCAGCCATTTCGGCTTGAACTACATCCGAGCTTAGGCGTAGCCGTTTGGACTGCTCATCTCCGACGGATTCAAATGCTAACTGGCCTATGCTAAACTCTCCCCGACTAGAATTAAACAATAACTTGTCCGTCTTCACAAAGCCATTTAAACGGTTGAGGCTGCTGCCTTGTAGTTCAGCCTCCAAAGAAGTCTCCTTAATAACAATATCATCCCGCTTAAAGAGATGCGTCTGCTGTAGCGAAAGCCACTCCACATCAGAACGAAGACTATAGGTAGGTAGCTCGGTAGACCAGTCCATAGCCCCATCAAAAGAAAGCATGGCTTGGGGGTCATTTACCGTTCCTATAGCAGTCAGGGCCTTTCCAGCGAGCTTACCTTCAAAATCAATCCGAGCATAATTATAATCCAAGAGGTCCACTTGTAGGGCATGACCTTGGACTTGTAGCTGAGGGGCTTCCCCAGCTTGACTGCTGCCATCAAACTTAATATTAAGGCCTGCATTACCAATTTCTTTAGTTCCAGTTAGTTTGCCAATTGCAAATACCGGGCTTACTGCTTCCCCTGAAAATGCTACGCCCTTCGCAATTTTAATATCGCTAAGTGTGCTTAGCTCGCCCAAGTCAGTAGCGAGTCTGCCGTCCACATGAAAGTCATTGTAATAGCCCGAGAGCTTTCCAGAATAATTTAAATGCCCCAATAGGGCCAACTCCTTGGGTAAACTAAAGGACTTCAGGTTGCCAAGAGCTGGGACGAGCTGTTCAATATCAGCAGCATCCGTACGTAGATGTCCGACCGAAAAGTTAAAAACTGTTTT
>JASLCA010000048.1 GCA_030146225.1 Sphingobacterium sp.
AATGAACACTTTCTTAAAAATATCCGCAATGGCTTGCGCCGTAACAATTGGATTTTCAGCTTGTAGCAAGGATGACAAAGACCCTGTAGTACAAGAATATGCAGCCAAAGTTTACCTAAAAGATGGGGAAAGCAAGGACTATACAAAAGTTTCTACAACCAAAAATACCGAAGGAGCCATAAGCCGTAAAGGCACTGTATATGCAGTTCGTAATTTAAGACAGTTTGAACTCGATGCAGATGGCAAAGTAAGCAGCAAAGCAGCCAGCAACTATTTCTTTGATTTTAAAGAAAATGATGCCACAACAGAAGCAGATGCGATGGTAGTTTTACCCGCAACAAATGCAGCGATCCTGAAGTCGAATACAAGCAAAGGATACAGCTTGTCTTATATCAATAAAGCCTTTGAAACGGTAACCGCTAAAGATGAGTTTACAGCAGCAAAGGACAATCTTCTAGGGTTAGAATCAAAACACGCAAAGGATGTTATTGGCTGGTTAACCTACACGTCATCCCCCAATCACCAAGTACTGCCTGTTGTAGATCGTACAATTATTATTCTTAAAGACGGCAAAGCACTTTTCAAATTCCGTGTTAACAGCGTATACTCCAATGGGGCGCCAGAAAAAGAAGTTGCCCCCACAAACTCCTTCTTCTACTCGATCGATTACCAAGAGTTTAAGTAAGAGCATCAGGCAGTCTCAGTAGAGAAAGTCCAAAAGATTGCCGTATAAAGAGATTCCTTTATACGGCAATACCATTTCAATAACGCAATAAAACAAAGCGCATATGATACCGAATAGCTACCGTTCAGCACTTAAATACCTGTTTTTCGCAGGACTTATTATCGGTCTAAACACCGCCTGTAGCAAGGATGATAAAGGCGAGGATCCCATTGTCTACGACAATGATCCTAGCGCCACCGATGAGGCAGTTTTCAACAAAATCATTACCGTAAAAAATCTGGGCAAGGAAGTCGGGGCTGCCCCTGAGTCCAGCCTATTTTTTAGCTTAGAAAACAACAAGATCACCCCCCTTGCACAGCAGCATACAAACCGTTGGGATATCAGCATAGGCGCAGTCTATGACAGCTTCTTTGGTGGTAACAATGGCCAGAACAAGGAGAATCTAGGCTTTGGAGGCTCCGGCAAAGGAGGCGTTATCTGCCTTGCCAAGCCCTTTGATGAGGTGATAGACATACCCAAAGACAGTGAATTCAATACAGGCTCCCATATCGTAGGCACAGACGATTCAGGAGATCTTGGACAAGGTCTAGGCTATTACATCTATGATTTCAACGGAACGATCAAAGGAGATGGATCTGAGGAAAAGAAACATGTAGCCTATGCCCTTCCCGAAAGCCGGACCATAATTATCCGTACTGCCAAAGGACATTATGCCAAAATAGAGGTGCAAAGCCTATACAAAGACCTACTTAATCCTGCGGATTGGAAAAAAAGTTCACCCCATACCTTCTTGACCTTTAGGTATACAATCGCCAAGGCAGGCAGCACAAAGTTTACGGTCAAGAACTAAGGCTGCTGAAAATAGAGACTGCCGCAGAAATAATGGAGAAGAATAGCGATTTTCATACATGATTAAGCAAATAGCAGCATACAAAATCGCTGATTTATACGAATCTTTGTATAGAATCGTTTTAAATAAAAATAGAAGATATGTTACACCAAAATATTAAAGAAAACACAACCGCTTCTCACCAAAAGCTAGAAGGAACAGTAGTAAGACAATTAAAAGGCATTCGCTCCAACCTAGAATATGCTGAAGTATTAAAGCATTTCTACAGTTACTTCAATGCTGTAGAACAAGCTATTGCACCCTTTATTACCCCAGAGGTATTGCCCGATTATGCGGAGCGTAGAAACTCCAGTCATATCAAGGCGGACATCCTAGAATTGGGAGGCGATATCAACCAACTACCAGAGGCCCAAGCCCCAAAGGTAAGCAATGCCTTAGAAGCCCTATCTGCACTTTATGTACTTGAAGGCTCCATTATGGGCGGTCCCTATATTGTACAGATGTTAAACAAATACGGGGTAAGCGCAGGCACATCCTTCTTTTCAGGCTATGGCGAAGATACCGGCAAGATGTGGGGTGCATTTACAGCGACCCTAAACAAATACGGGGCAGACGAAAGCAGCCATGCCCGCGCGGTAGAAGTGGCCAACGAAACCTTTAGCAGATTTGGAGACACCTTTGCTACAGTAGCAAGTGCAAAATAGTTTGCTAAGCTGAAAAGCTTATAACAAAAGAATACGTGTTGAAAGAAAATTCAAAAAAATGGTTAAAACGCGCTGGATTAGGCGCGTTTTTCTTCTTCTTAGCCAAGGGCCTCGTATGGCTAGCCATATTCTACTTTGCAGCCCAATCCTGTAGTTAAGCCCGCAAAAAGCAAGCTGAAGCAAGCTTAAGCAGCTAGATTTCTAGCTTTAGGCCTCCGTAGAAATTCCGTGGAGCCGCCGGATTAAAAAATCGATTGCCAAAGGCATTGATATCATTGCCCAAGCTGTACTTGGCATTGAGCAAATTGTCAGCCCCCACAAAGAGTTGCATGGCTAAACGCTTGTTTAAAGGCAGCTTCAGCCCCAGCTTGGCCTGTAGTAAATGATACTTCGCCGCAAACACGGTATTGGCATCATTAAGAGGCATGCTAGAAACAAAATTATGGAATATATTAAGCGAGAGACCCGCTGTCAGCTCAGCCGCAAGCACATTCGAAAGCGTCCAGTCAGGCACCGCAGTCAGCTTATTGCCGCTATAGTCCAAGTCCCCTACCTTATAGTCCGCAAAGGTATAAAACTGTCTTGCAAGCCCCAATTGATAAGTCAAGTTGCGTAGTATCCCCCTAGGTTGAGGCCGTATAAGATGCGCAAAAAAAGTCAGCTCAATGCCATCTTGATCCATATCCCCCGCATTGAGGTAATAGTCAGCACCAAGCTCATCGAGCTGTCGGATAATGCCATTCGACATCCGATAGCGATAGGCAGTTATATCCCCAACAAATCTTCGGTTCTGGGACTCCCAACGCGCCCCTAACTCATAGTTAGTCCCTTCTTCAGCCTCCAAGCCCCGATTTACCTTATTATCCGAAGACCGTACCTCCGCCAAGGTAGGCGGCGAGTAGCCCTTAGCAACAGAAGCCCGCAAGGCAAAATCTGCGCTAAGCAGATACGAAGTCGCTAGCCTAGGCATCCAGATAGCCCCAAAATCAATTTTACCAGTAGCCTGCTCGAGCTCAGGAAACCTTTGCTTATAGCCCACGCTAGCCCCGTTTAAGCTTAAAGAGCCCTCCAAAGTCCAGCGCTCATACACTTTAGCCATCGCCCTATAGAATAGCGTATACTGTCCATTATCCAAATCATCCTTCGCTTGTAAAGCCGTAGGCTGCCCTTTGTCATTATCATAATTGACAATCTTGCTCCAGCCCTTTTGTCCCTCAAAGCCCAATTGCATCTGCCAGCTTAAGGCAGCCTTGTCCACAGCATAGGAGAAGTAGGTACGTAGGCCTAGATTTTCCTCATCCCGCACTTCATAATTGCTAATAAAGGGATTGGTAAAGTCCGTAGTAGACCCAAAAACACTAATGCTATGAAGAAGGTTTTTAGAAAGCTGCATATCATGTGCCAAGCCAGCATAAAAAGTCTTGTTATAAATAGCCGCCTTCTGCTCTGCCGCCCCGGGATTACGACCAGCAGCAGGGCGCGCCTGTCGAGGATCCGCAGCCATCTGCTCCGCTGTCAGCCCTCCTGGCGTTTGGTAGCCCAAGTCACTATAGAGCGCAAACAAACGCAAGCTCCTATCAGGAGCGTATTGCCAATGCTGAGCAGTCTGAAAAGTCTTCTTGTCCATAGCCGAATTGGCCCTATAGCCATCCGAGCGCAGGAAAGATTGATCAAAGGAAAATTGGTACTGCTCACTCACCCGCCGCTGCAAGGACAACTGCTGCTGAAACAAGCCATAAGCCCCAGCAGTAAGCAAGAGCTCAGCCTTGTCCTGAGTCTCCCCAAAGCCCTTAGGCGTTATGCGGATTACGCCTCCAGAATTGGCCCCAAATAAAGAGCCAT
Organism: Sphingobacterium sp.; assembly: GCA_030146225.1. Classification (GTDB taxonomy): domain Bacteria; phylum Bacteroidota; class Bacteroidia; order Sphingobacteriales; family Sphingobacteriaceae; genus Sphingobacterium. The sequence continues at coordinate 4,082 of JASLCA010000048.1, forward strand.
CAGGCCCCTTCAAGATCGCAATCTCCGCAATCCCAAGTGGATCAAGCAAGTTGAGATAGGTATTGCCGCCGGCATCCGTTAAGGGAAAATCAGCCATATATATCTTGGTATTCCGAACCCCAAAAGGCGAGCGAATCATACTGCCGCGCAAGGCGACACGATAGCTGCCAGGCGAACGCTCCTCCATGCGCAATCCAGCCACCCGATTCAGGGCAGGAAGCAGCGTACTGCTCTGCTGCTGGGTTATCGCTTGTTGACTAATCGTTTGTGCTGAAGCAGGCAAAGCCAAGGTAGGCTGCTTTGTAAAGTAAGCCTGAACCGTTATAGGTTTAAGAGCAGTAGTATCCTGCGCTACCTGCCCAAAAGCAGGCAAGCTGGCCATAAAGCCAAAGCCACAACAGAATATATTAAAATTAAAAGACATAGGTTATCACGTTGAGTCGGACTCGAAGATAAAAAAATAAGCTTAAAAAGCCTCATTTAAACCCAAAAACAGTCCCCGTTGACCAAATTTACCAACCGCATAGTCAATACAAAGATTGGTACGAATAAGCTTGTTAAACAATACCCGAAGTCCCGCCCCAGCAGCCGGTTGCCATTGTTGAAAGAGCTTGGTGCCCATCTGATCGTTCGCCGTCTGCACATTGGCAAAGACCACCCCACTTAAGAAGCGATTCCTAAGGATAGGAAACCTATATTCCACTTCAGAATAGAAAAAGGAATTGCCCTTAAAATAGCCATTGGTATATCCCCTACCGCTACGCGAATACACATCCTTGCCAGTCCCTGGGAGGTCTAGATAAGCCTGATCCCCGCTAATCTTATAAGAGCCCCAGTGCCAAACTGCCAGCACATGATTCGGCCTAGAAGAAGACAACTGCCAATATTTACGAAAGTCAGATTGCAATTGGTAGGTATTCTTAGCACTGCCCATCCAGGCCTGACTCATGCGCATAACCACATCCGCATAAATACCCGTATAAGCGCTATTCGGGTTGTCACGCGTCATATACTGAAAGTTAAACATTAAGCCATTGGTATTGTAATTCTCGGCATTATAGCCATTCCATTTGCTATAAACTGACAAGGGAGTTTCGGCATGCCCACCCAAGGTTTTAATATTGCGCTTAAGCTCTAGAAACACCCCCGCCCCGACAAACATTCCAGGCGACAATTGCTTGTACAAGCGCTCATTTAAGCCATAGACCGTATACTGATTTACATAGCGCGTACGATCAGGATTATTAAGCAGTTGCGCTTCAGGCGTGCCCGCTTCCAGCTCATTCCCAATTCCCAAGCCATAATCCAAGCCGACAAGCTTCGCCATTAAGATACCTCCCTTGAGATTCCATTTATTACCACGGGTATAAATATCATGCGCTAGGTAGCCCACAATAATACCACGCGTCGTATAATTAAGCGCAGTAGCAAAGGTAGACATCGTGGTATTCGCCTTATCACCCAGATACAAGCCCCCGACTACTTTCGCACCAATCTGAAAGCCAATACTGGGGTTATAGTTAATATTAGGCAAGATCGATATGCCCGAACCTTTCTTAAGAATCTTCTTGCTGGTATCATGCCGAATAAAACGGCCAATATCCTTAATTGCATCCCCAATATCATACAAGGGTTGTTGATAAACGACCGTATCCTTGCTCGCCTTGTTCAGGGAGTCTTGAAGGATAATATCCTGTCCTTTTAAATTAAAAAAAGAGAATAAAAAGAGAACAAGGCTTAGGTATTTTATCATCTCATATGCGGTAAAACTAGGCCTATGCATTTAGGCTTAATGGGATTCTACTGCTAAGATAGCAGTTTACAGTATAAATAGAATATTTTTTTCAAGAGGGCGTTAAAACCCTTATAACTGAAATTAAATTTAATTAAAACAGATATTACCCAAGTAGAAATGCCGTTCTAATAAACTAATTAAATTAAAACTACAGTCTAGAAAAAAAAAGCAGCGCATTGCCATAGAAATCCAATTTTAATTGTAGAAGAGCATCGATTAGAGCGCACAGGGCCACAAAGCTTGCATATATGGTTTATTTTCAGTATATTATAAAAATTCCTAATCTAGCCAGCAAAAGCTTGGCGGATCATCGGCACTGTCTAGCGTAAATATAAGAATACGCAATGCAAGGACAGCAGGCTATTCCTTAAGCATTGATGCCGTAAAAAGCTAATTAAAAACTTAAGAGATTCCGCATATGCGGATTGAGGAAAAAAAATTACGTACGTAACAAAAAGAATAGATATATGAAGAATAATGTAACGGTTAGCTACCCAAAAGCCAGTTCCACGCCCGTCAATGTAAAGTATAGCATTTCCAAGCAAGGAAAGTTCAAGACAATCACTTGTGCAGTTGCCAATACGGGAGCTATACCGACCTGGTTGGAACTAACTAAATTTGACTTCGTTGCTATAAAATCTGAAGACAGCTATGACCTGCTATTTGAAGAGAAGAAATACAATAAAAACTTAGACACGGTGCTCTTTATGGATAAAGTCTTTGAAAAGATTATCAGTGACACCGCAGCAGCAGCAACAGTCAAACAATAACAGGCTATCCTAATTCAACGCAAACCTTAAAAATAAAATGCAATGTCGACAGGATTACAAGCTATAAAAAAGCCTCGGCTCATCTGGCCGAGGCTTTTTTATGCCCTCTAAGCAAGGCAATAGCCTATTTGCCTTTAGGAGCTAAGCCAAATATAGCCACAAGTTTATTATCCTTGTACAGGTTAAATGTCTGCTCAGCAATATCAAAGCGCAAGCCTTTACTACCCAAAAGCTGCATAAACTCAGCCTCCAGCTTAGCCTCAGGACAAGCCTTTTCAGTACTCCCCAGTTGGTTGAAAACGATCTGCTCAGCATCCAGTTCCACCGCCCCAAAAAAGCCATTACAACCCGCATTACCGCTCACCCGATTGGAAGCCGCATCAAAGCTAATAAAGACAGGGTTTTCCGCTAAGTTATTTCCATTTAGCTGTATCAACTTCCAATTATGCTTAGCCAAGAAAGACAAGGCCTGATTAACAGCCACCTTCTCCTTACGGATAATTTTAATTAACTCATAACGTAAGCTAGAGGCGTCCGCAGGCACATTATCCCGCTCAGTAACACGAATCTTAAGCGTATAGCGATAGCCCTCCTCGTATTGAAAGTTTTCAATCCCAGCATAGAAGTTTTCCCAATCCTGTTTGCCTGGAAACTTCACCAGCATACATTTCATTGGACCTACACCCGTACAATCCACTCGATTTTCCTTAACGACAATCTCCATATATTTCCCTTTAACATCCTGCTTACGACCATTATGTCCATTATGTCCATTAAATTCACCTCGATGTGCGGACATTTCATTTAAATCCCCAGCATGTCTGCCAACTTTACGACTATGTTTTCCCTGCTTAGCCCCTACATGCTGCTGCATCGGGCGCTTCTGCAAGACCTTTAAGACCTCATAACTATAGCTCGGCGCATCCGCAGGCACATTATCCAGCTTGGTACGCTGCACCAATACCCTGTAGCGATAGCCCTCTTGATAATCAAAATTGGCTAAGCCAGCATAGAAATGCTCCCAATCCCTACTATTGTAGTAT
>JASLCA010000073.1 GCA_030146225.1 Sphingobacterium sp.
TCTGGATTTTAAAAATCTTAATGCGGACTTTTAGGAATGATAGATAATAATTGTTTTAAATTTTGAATAGATCCCTTTAAAGTAAAACTCTTTGTTCATTAGAGGTGATAAATTGCGTAATCCATTCGATATATTGATTGGCGTTGTTATTTATGCTGATAAATTCAAATCATTTCTATATTTTTGGAGCTTAACTTAACTAATCCTTTTATAGAATTTCATGAAAAAGTGGTTTAAGGAAAACTCGACACATTTTATCATCATCGCGATCTTTATTGTGTTGGTGTTTTTTTATTTTTCCCCAATTTTTGGTGGAAAATCATTAGTTCAACATGATGTTATTCAAGCTGAAGGCAGTCAGAAAGAGCTTTTTGATTATAAGGCTCAGGATGGTCAGGCACCATTGTGGACCAATTCAATGTTTGGTGGAATGCCAACCTATCAGATTTGGTATGCACATGCCACAAACATTACGACGTACATAGGAAAAGGCTTGAAAGCCGTCTTCCCAGTGCCGACTGATGTGGTTTTGTTATATCTATTGGGGGGTTATTTTCTGTTTTCCACCTTGCGCCTAAAGCCCTGGTTGGCTGCAATTGGTGCAATTGCTTTAGCATTTACTTCCTACAACTTTATTTATATTGAGGCAGGGCACCTGAATAAGGCCTATGCTATTGCTTATCTGCCCCCAATTATTGGTTCGGTATTGCTTTGTTATCGCGGAAGTCGCTTATGGGGTCCCGTACTTTTAGCCTTGTTTATGGCCTTAGAGATACGTACGAACCATATTCAGATGACCTATTATCTGTTGATTGCCTTGTTGGTATATGTTCTTTTTGAACTATACTATGCATATAAAGACAAGACCTGGAAGAATTTTATACAGGCTTCAGCCTTACAAATCGGAGCGGTAATACTGGCTGTGCTGGTTAATGCTTCGGTATTATTCCCTACTTATGAGTACAGCAAGCTTACTACACGTGGCAAAGCTAATATCGTAAAGGTAGAGGAGGGTGGCAACGAAAGTGGCTTAGACAAGAAATATGCTTATGACTGGAGTCAGGGTGTGGGCGAGAACTTGACCTTCTTAATTCCAAATGCCTATGGTGGAAAATCCAACGGGGTATTGGATGAGAAGTCTGAGGTTGTTAAGTTTTTTACAAAGAATGGTTTCCCGGAAGGGCAAGCGGTGCAGATTGCGCAGAGCCTGCCAACTTATTGGGGCGAGAAGATGTTTACCTCAGGCCCTTGGTACTTTGGCGCAGCAATTATCTTCCTCTTTATCTTGGGGCTTGTGATCGTTAAAGATCGTATCAAGTGGTGGATCTTAACGGCTACGGTATTGATAATCCTTTTAGCCTTTGGTCGTCATTTCCCATTGATTTCGGATATTTTCTTTGATTACTTCCCGATGTACAATAAGTTTAGGGCGGTAGAGTCCACTCTGGTTATTGCGGCGATATTAATCCCACTCTTAGCAATACTTACGGTAAATGAATTGCTCACTAAGGCGGATAAAATCCCGCGCTTGGACAAGAAGGTGCTATATACCTTTGTTGGGGTCGGTGGTCTTTGTCTTTTGGTGGGCTTAATGCCTAGCCTTTTCTTGGACTTTAAGACTTCTACGCATAAAGATTTTATTTCCACCTTAACGCAACAATTGGGCGACCAAAATGCGGCTAACGAGTTGGGGAATGCCTTGGTAAAAGATCGGACGGCATTGGCAACTAAAGATGCTTTCCGCTCTTTGTTTATCGTTGCCTTAACCTTTGGCTTGGTTTGGTTTTACATTAAGAAAAAAGTTGCTTTACCTGCTTTCTTGGGAGTATTGGCCATTATTATCCTTGCTGATCTTTGGTCTGTTGACAAGCGCTACTTAAACAACGATTCCTTTGTGGATGCAAGTGCAGCAAAGAAACATGTTGTGGAGCGTGAGGTCGACCAGCTTATCCGCTTGGATAAAGATCCGAGCTATAGAGTGCTCGATCTAACTACTAATCCATTCTCAGATGCACGCGCCTCTTACTTCCACAAAAGCTTTGGTGGTTACCATGCCGCGAAGTTGATGCGTTACCAGGAGATTTTGGAGCACCAATTTAATGGCGCTATCAATGAAGATGTCTTGGATATGTTCAATGTGCGGTATCTAATCACACAAAATCAACAGAACGGAGCAGAGCAGATACAGCGTAGAAGTACGGCTTCGGGCAATGCTTGGTTTGTAAATAAAGTAACCTTTGTAAAAGATAATGCGCAGGAGATGCAGGCTATTAGTAGTTTTGACCCTGCAAAGGAGGCTTTTGTACATGAGGAGTTTAGAAGCAAATTAAATGCAACGCGTCTGGGACAGCCCACGAATGCGGAGATCAAGCTTGTTTCCTATCATCCAGACACCTTAAAATACGAATCTTCTTCTCCGAATGATGCATTTGCTGTGTTTTCAGAAGTGTATTATGATAAAGGTTGGAAAGCCTATATAGATGGCAATGAAGTGCCTATTATTCGTGCTGACTATATTTTGAGAGCCCTACAGGTTCCGGGTGGAAATCATAAGATAGAATTTATCTTTGCTCCAGCCTCTATGCGTATAAGCAGTATTGTGTCGCTAATTGCATCTATAGTATTGGTCTTGGGCTTAGTTGCCGCGGGCTTGATATCTGCTAGAAAGAAAAAAGCTTTGCTGAAGTAGTTTTAGGACTTCAGCAAAGGCTTTAAATTATATAAACCTTTAAAATAACTTAAGCTGTGGCTCTGTTATTTTAAAGGTTTTTCTATGATGGGGGCTGCTGCCATGGGCTAAGACTGCATTTCTATGCTTGATTGTCGGGTAGCCCTTATTGGATAGCCAGTCATATTGTGGATAATCCTGCGCAATACTATTCATGTACTCATCACGGTATGTTTTTGCCAATATAGAGGCCGCTGCTATGGAAAGGTACTTTCCATCTCCTTTTACGATGCAGCTGTGCGGGATACTGTGGTAGGTCTTAAAGCGGTTGCCGTCTACAATAATATAGGCGGCCTTGGTTTGCAACTGATCCAAGGCCCTATGCATGGCCAAAAAAGAGGCATTGAGTATATTAATTGCATCAATCTCTTCTGCAGAGACGGATGCCACCGCAAAGTCTAATGCTTCTTGTTCTATAATGGGGCGTAGCGCCATTCGTTTTTTCTCCGAAAGCTGTTTGGAGTCATTTAGTAAGGAATTACAATAATCCGCCGGAAAGATGACGGCCGCTGCAAATACTGGACCCGCAAGACATCCTCTGCCTGCTTCATCGCATCCTGCTTCAAGCAGTTCTTGTTGAAATGTGGATAATAACATAAAAACGAAGGTACAAAAATGTACCTGATATGGAAGCGCGCATCTAGCCTTATATAGGCATAGGCACCGTTCTAAATAACAAAGGGCTCCTCGCCTTGGATAGTTGCGTTATACAAGGGAAGGGCTCCAGTTGCAAGCCTATTTCGACAGCTGCTTCTCAAAGGCATCAGCTCTTGTCGTGTTAGGGCTACAATAAAGATGTAACAACTCTGTGATGGCTTAGCATTTACATTAATTTACACTACTAATTTCTTTCTTTGTAAATAATATGCAAAACATTCCTAGCATTAGGCGGTTTCAACATATAGACTAAAAATGAAGAGATTAATTACGGCTTTATTCATCTTGCTTGCAAGCGTTTCTTTTGCACAAAAGAAGCAGACGATCCATGTGGAGCGGGGGTCGGCCTTCACTATAAATGAAGATGAGCCCATTTGGGAAGAGCTCACTGATGTCGCAAATGAAGGCCGCTGGTTTTACAAGCTAGCCCAGGATGCGGATCATCTTTATATAGCTATCCGTATTTCGGATGAGTTGTTGCAAAATTATGCCGTTAGGGACGGCATAAATATTCAATTCATGGCAGACCACAAGAAGCAGAAGGATCGTGTCTTTGTTTACCCCTATCCTGATAAAGAGGTTAAACGCTCCCTACAGCAGGCAGATTTTGACCCAGAGAAGGATTACAAATCAGATTTGATTGGTCGTTCAAGAGGCTATTATGTGACGGGCTTTCCAAGTATTGTGGATGGCTTACTGTCCTTTCAGAACAACTATGGTCTTTATGCTGAAGCGCGGATGTTGAACAAGCAGTTTTATTATACGGCGCGTATCGCGAAGTCATTAATTCCAATTGGAGCGGATGGCTTTGGGATTAAGTTGCGTATAAATGATAACCTTTCGGCATTGCTACAGGCTGCAAATAAAAAGGGGGCAGGGTCGCAGACTGTAATTCAGGGACTTCAGGTAGAAAAGGGACAGGATAAGTCTAAGAAAAAAGCGACAACAGTCTTGTTTTTGCAAGCTGTTTTAGGGAAAGAATAAATTGAGAAAAGAGAATATATGAAACATTTATTTAGAACAATCTGTATAGCTTGTTTTGTCTTTGTCTGCTTTGCAGCTCAGGCACAGACTGGGAAAGTTGTACAAGGCATGCTTCGTGACAATGAGTCGCGTGTTGTTACTGGGGCTTCAGTTCAGTTAATTGCAGGGAAAGATACCCTAGGAACAAGTTCATCTGCAGCAGGTATTTTTATCTTTAATAATGTTAAGACCGATGCATTTAAGATTCGGGTTAATAGCCTAGGCTTTGATGCCTTTGAACAGGAATTTGTATTCCCGAAAGGGGAAAATAAAATGATTATTCCTTCATTTGAGTTAAAAGGAATAGCCAACATGCTTGAAGAGGTTATTATTAGTGGGGTAGTATCTGTTCAAGTTAAAGGAGATACAATAGAGTATTCTACTAAAGACTTAAAGCTTCGCGAGGGGTCGGTGGCGGAAGATGCATTGAAAAAACTGCAAGGGGTTGAGGTGGACAAGGACGGAAATGTGACAGCCCAAGGGGAGTCAGTTACCCGGGTGCGTATCAACGGCAAGGATTTCTTTGGCGGGGATGTTAAGACTGCGACACAAAATTTACCGGCAAATATTATCCAGAAGATGCAGATTGTAGATGATTTTGGAGATATGGCCAACTTAACAGGGAATAAGTCAGGCTCTTCTGAAAAAGTATTAAACATACAGATCGATCCGCAATACAATAAAGGTTATATGACGACTTTACGTGCTGGCTACGGAACGGAGGATCGTTATCAAACAACTGGAATGTGGATGGGATTGAATAATAATACGCAGTTCTCTATTCTAGGTAACCTCAACAATATGAATGCCCAGCTTTTTGATTTTAGCAGTATGGGCGGCGGTGCTCGAGGGCGCTCAGGAGGCGGTGGTGGTCGTTCTGGCCGTGGCATGTTTGGTGGGTCAAATGGACTTACCAATACCGGTTCTATAGGAATGAATATCCGTCATGACTTTAGCGAGAAATTGAAAGTATATGGTAGCTATTCATTTGGTCGGGATGACAATACGACATTGACAAGTCAGCGTAGAGAGAGTTTAGGATTGAACCAGATTAATACCTCTAGCACAGATAACAACTCTATCAATGCGAGTCATCGATTTGAAGCAAACTTAGAATGGAATATTACCGACAAGGACTATATTAAGATTACGCCTCAATTGGGCTTTGACAATAATAAAGGAAGAATCTTTGATAATACAACCATCTACTTTGGGGATATCTTGAATAATATTCAAGATCAACATACTGTGTCCAAAACAAGCACCCCACGCTATAACTTAAGTGGCTTGTATAACCGTAAATTGAATGACAAGGGGCGTAATTTTTTCTTAAACTTTAACTACGATAATGCGGCAACGGACAATGACTTCAGTCGCGCGCTAGACAATCTTGTTGCAAGTGAGAGCAATCCAAATGCATCGTTGGATTCCATCTATGAATTAACCGTTCAAGAGATGATGAATAAAAGCTGGAATGCAGGCGGTACACTCTCTTATACAGAGCCGTTGAGTGAAAAAGGAAGACTTGAGGTCACCTATGATCTTAACATTAATGATTATGACAACAGGAATAAGCAAAGTGGCTTTGATCGTCTGGGAAATATTATTAATGATCCCTTGTTAAACTATAATTATGATTACGACTATGCCTTTACTACCCATCGTGTAGGCGCAAGCTATATACATACGGGAGAGAAGCTTTCCTATACCTTAGGAGCCTCTGTGCAGCCTTCCAACTTAAGCGGTATGGCTTATAGTGGAGCCAACTCAGCGAATATTGATCGTAAGAATTTTAATGTTTTTCCAATTGCTCGATTTGAGTATAAGTTTTCCCGTCAAAAGAATATTTCCATTAACTATTCGGGAAGAGCAAATGAGCCTGGGGTTTCACAGATTTTACCATTTGAGGTGAGTACGAATCGAACCAATATTACTATTGGTAATCCAGAGTTAGACCCAGAATTTAGACATCAGGTTCAGACGCGCTTTCGCAGTGGAGATTTTCAAAAGGGAAATACCTTCTTTGCCATGTTAAGTGCAAACTTAACCACAGATAAGGTCGTTACCTTTAATAAGTCCTACAGAGATGAGTCTCCAAATAGCTTGGGAGCTAAACAAGAGATTCGCTATTTGAATGCAGATGATAATGTATACGGCTTAAGTTCTTTCTATCATTATGGTAAATCCTTAAAGGAAAAGACCTATAACCTTATGTTTATGGGTTCTGCAAATTACAATAAGAATATTTCATATATCTCAAATGATAGCTTGGCTGTTGCAGGTGATAAAAACGTGTCGAACAACTGGGTATTTATGCAAGGCATTATGTTTCGCTACAATCCCAGCGAGAATTTAGAGATAAATCCAGGAGTGCGCTATACGTATAACTATACGCAGAATACCTTCTCAAGCAATAGTAATAGAAGTGTATCTTCTTGGATCCCTAATGTTATCGCATCTGTTAACTTAACCCCATCAACCATCTTTGGTGTGGATGTGTCTAAAACTTTTAATAAAGGCTTTGGGGTAGATGCAAATCCGTTTGTGGTCAATACATACTTAGAACAACGTTTCTTAAAGGGGCAGCGTGGTACGGTGCGTTTGCAGGCATTTGATTTAATGAATGAGCAGACTAACGTTTCGAGGACTATATCCGAGTATTATCTGACGGATACCCAGACAAACCGTTTAGGCAGATACTTTATGTTGATCTTTACCTTTAAGCTTCAGAAGTTCTCTGGCATGAATCCATTTCAAGAGGAATCAGGTCATGGCGGGATGAGAAGACCGCGAATGTAAGGGAACTGTTATAATATGAAAGTAGCGGCCGTAGTCTTCAAGAGATTACGGCCGTTTCATTTAGAATTGCTTAACTTTGCAAGTTGAAAAAATCAAATCATATAGCTATGGAATACGAAATTATCCGTTTGGATAATGGCATTCGTGCGGTTTTGCATCGCCAACCTTCTCCCATCACACATGCTTGTCTGGTTGTTAATGCGGGATCTAGAGATGAAGAAGAAGGTAAGTACGGCATGGCTCACTTTATTGAGCACTTGCTCTTTAAGCAGACTGAAAGACGTTCTACACAACAAATATTAAATCATCTTGAAGTCGTGGGAGGAGATTTAAACGCCTATACCACGAAGGAATATACCTGCATACATGCCTCCCTGCTAAAGCCCCATTTGAATAGGGCGATGGACCTTTTTGAGGATATTATCTTTCATTCAGTCTTTCCTGAGGGAGAGATGGAAAAGGAGAAAGGGGTAATTGTGGATGAGATGGCCTCCTATCTAGATAGTCCAGAGGAATCTATTATGGATGACTACGAGGATATTCTCTTTAAGAACTCGGGGCTAGGGCATAATATTCTGGGCTTAGAAAAGGATTTAATGGCATTCGAAAAGAAGGATGTGCAGGAGTTTCTTTTGCAGAATTATAATACCCATGAAATTGTTATTGGAATAACTGGGGACTATGATCTACGTGCAGTAGAGCGTATGATACGTCGCTACTTTGAGTCCGTGCCTGAGAATAATACAGCTAAGAAAAGAGAGCCTGCTGTTTTTAATCTCAGCGAACATATTGAAGAGGCTAAGCCTATCAATCAGGTGCATTATATGCTGGGGTCTCAAGCTTATAGTTTTCGAGATGACCGTAAAACAGGGCTATTACTCCTGAACAATATGCTGGGCGGCATGGTGATGAGCTCTATTTTAAACATGTCCATCCGTGAAAAGCATGGGATAGCTTATACGATAGAGTCTAACTATAGCATGTATTCGGATACGGGACTTTTTTCTATTTACTTAGGGACGGATGTAGAGAAGGTAAAACGGGCTAAAAAATTGGTTTTTAAGGAGCTCGATAAGTTGAAGCTGAAGGGGATGAGTGAGTTGCAACTGAAGAAGGCCAAGAACAAGTTTAAAGGTCAGATTGCCTTGGCAGAGGAGAATCGCTTGAGCATGATTGTTGCAGTAGCTAAGAATGTGATGGATTATGATCGCATCATTACTTTAGACGAGGTGTTTGAAAAGATAGATGCGGTGTCTACAGTAGAATTTCAGGAAATTGCAAATGATATCCTAGATGAGCAGAAATTAACCTCTTTAGCCTTTGTGCCAGAGGATTAATAAGTAGGAGCATATACATTAACTAGATTTGCATAGAAAACCAAGTTTCTCTATGTTTGTGTTTTAAAATTAGAATATTTTCGATGAAAACAGCTTATGTTTTTCCTGGTCAAGGAGCGCAGTTCGTAGGAATGGGTCAAGACCTTTACAACTTAAATGAAGAAACCAAGGCCTTGTTTGAACAGGCAAATGATATTTTAGGGTTTCGTATTACGGATATTATGTTTTCAGGTACGGATGAGGACCTCAAACAAACAAACGTTACGCAGCCAGCAATTTTCTTGCACTCTGTGATTTTAGCCAAGGCTTTAGGTGCAGACTTTAAGCCTGCTATGGTTGCTGGTCACTCCTTGGGAGAGTTCTCCGCATTAGTTGCTGCGGGAGCCTTGTCTTTTGAAGACGGCTTGCGCCTGGTTGCTAAGCGTGCCAATGCGATGCAAAAAGCATGTGAAGCAGAACCATCAACTATGGCTGCAATTTTGGGCCTAGATGATGAGACTGTGGAACGTATCTGTGCTTCTATTGACGAAGTTGTGGTTGCAGCGAATTATAACTGCCCAGGACAGCTTGTAATCTCTGGGTCTATAGCAGGAGTCGACAAGGCTTGTACCTTGCTTACAGAGGCAGGTGCGAAGCGTGCTTTAAAGCTAAATGTGGGTGGAGCATTCCACTCCCCATTGATGGAGCCAGCTAAGATTGAATTGCAAGCGGCTATTGAAGCTACTGAAATCAATTCGCCGGTATGTCCTATCTACCAAAACGTAGATGCCAAAGCCTATACAGATCCAGCAGCTATTAAAGCAAATCTTATTGCGCAGTTAACAGGTGCGGTACGTTGGACCCAGACTGTACAAAATATTTTGGCTGATGGTGCCGAAGCTTTTGTAGAGGTAGGACCAGGGAATGTATTACAAGGATTAGTGAAGAAAGTAGATCGTAGCGTACAAACTTCCGCTGCGTCTATTGGATAATAAAATAAATAGTACGTATTTACTACCCTCATAAAAAAAGCCGCTTACTTAAGCGGCTTTTTTTACAGGCTAACTCCACGCTTCCATGGAATAAAATCGTCCTGTTGAAGCTGTACTGCTTTCGGAATAATTTCGCCACTGGCGACCCGAATACATAAATCCAAAATCTCTTCGCCCATTTCTTCAATACTTTTGCTGCCTTTAATTACAGCTCCTGTACTTATGTCAATAATATCGGGCATGCGCAGTGCAAGTGCATCATTTGTCGCGACTTTGATAGTGGGACAGATAGGGTTTCCAGTGGGTGTTCCCAAGCCTGTTGTAAAGAGTATTAGTGTTGCTCCAGAAGCGGCTTTGCCCGTAGTGGCCTCCACATCATTGCCGGGCGTACACACGAGGTTCAGGCCTGGCCGCTGAATTGCTTCCGTATAATCCAAAACATCAACGATAGGCGAATTACCTCCTTTTTTTGCGGCTCCATTACTTTTCATTGCATCTGTGATTAAGCCATCTCGAATATTTCCTGGCGATGGATTCATGTGAAAGCCCGAGCCCGCTCGAATTGCTGCTGTCCCATAATCTTCCATTAATTGGATAAACTTTTCCGCATGGGCACTATGCTGCATTCGATCGAGTAATTGCTGTTCTGCTCCACACAGCTCTGGAAACTCAGCGAGTAAGACCGAGCCGCCTAGACTTACCAATAGATCGGCCGCATAGCCTACAGCTGGATTGGCCGAAATCCCACTAAAGCCATCGGATCCGCCACATTTTACGCCCAGCACGAGTTTGTTCAGCGGGGCATCACTGCGTTGCACCTGATTTACTTCAATAAGGGCCTTAAAAGTATCCAGTAGGGCCATGCGCATCATCTCTTCCTCAGTACCTACCTTTTGCTGCTCGTAGCGTAGTATGGGCTTCGCAAAATTGGGGTTACGTAGGTATAGTTCCGAAAAGAGCATTTCCATTTGTAAATTTTCGCACCCTAATCCTAGGATAGTCACGCCCGCCACATTTGGATGGTCTACATAAGCGGCTAACAATTTTCCCAATACAATGGCATCGGCACGCGTGCCGCCACAACCGCCCTCATGATTAAGAAATTTAATCCCATCAATATTTGGAAAAACACGTCCAGCGCTAGCGGAATTGGGCTGTAAGTTAATATTGTATAGCCCTAAGCCCTCCTCATAAGCTTCCACAAGTTCATTTACAAAGGCCTTGTAAGCCTTAGCTTGTCCATAGCCTAAGTTTTCAAGGAGGGCTTCTTTAAGGACGTCAAGATTTCGGTTTTCACAAAATACCGTTGGAATAAACAACCAGTAGTTAGCCGTTCCGACTCGCCCATCTGTACGATGGTAGCCCTTAAAGCTCCGTTTCTTAAGTGCTTCAACATCAGGAGCAGTCCATTCCTGTTGATAGCCACGGTAAGTGTAGGGGGATGTCGCATGCTGCGTATTTTCTACACGCATTCGTTGGCCTTGACGCACATCTTCCTGTACGGTACCAATAACCACCCCATACATATAGACTGCCGATCCAGCTGTTAAGTCTCGATCAAAGAACTTATGCTTAGCATTTATATC
>JASLCA010000105.1 GCA_030146225.1 Sphingobacterium sp.
TGTTTCGGAGATGCGTGTAGCGCGCCCATCTGCAAAGAATTTCTTTTTCCAAATAAGATTCATCAGCGCTGGTGAGTTACGTACCGTTTCTTGGCCTGCATCCCCCTTGCTCAAGGGCTGCTGTAGGTCTGCGTAAGCTGCTGCTTGCTGATGGCATGAAGCACAGGCCGTCTCTTGATGACGTGAGAGGATAGGATCATTAAACAGAAGCCGACCCAGAGTGGCCCCCTGCACAGTTACGCTAGTTGTATCTATGGGAGCAGGAAACTGTTCTGGGTAGCGTATGCCCATTGATGGGTCATGCTGTAATAGAAAGTTCCTGCCGACTAATAGTAAGACTACAATTCCAATAATGCCTAAGATAATTAACTTCCCAAATCTATTTCTACGATGCTCCGCCACTGTTAATGTCTTACTTTATGTATTTATACTTATCTCCTTAAAAATCAAATTTAAAACGAACGCGAACGCCATGCTTTGGTGCATCTGGTTGATCTAGATAGTTCAGACGACGCACATAATCCACACGCAGGAATTTAAAGATATTGGACAGCCCTACACTTGCCTCCATATAAGGCTTGCTACCAAAGCCATAGGTGATAGGCTCTTGATCTTCATTCTCTTGAAACTGCAACACCTTGTTGGTATAGGCAGGGTTATTTTCATTGCGCAGGCCTCCATAAATCGCTTTAAAGCTAAATACTTCGCGCCATTTAAGCTTCTTTATCAAGGGTATTTTGTTAAGCACAAAGCCATTCATGTAATACTGAATATTAGTGGATACGGATTGATCACTTACAAACTCCAAGAAGTTCATTAAGTTGTAGGACCGCAATTGATAAGCGTAAGTCTGATTGGCCCGATGGATATTCAAGAAGGGGAAGGGGATATTATTACCCGCTATATAATTCCCTTCTATATTCACATCGGCATAGCCTAATTGTGAAAAGTAAAAGCGCTTGTCGGCTCCTAAGGTAAAGTTATGGTAGTTATAATCGCCCTTTAA
The DNA here is from genome assembly GCA_030146225.1 of Sphingobacterium sp. Lineage (GTDB taxonomy): Bacteria > Bacteroidota > Bacteroidia > Sphingobacteriales > Sphingobacteriaceae > Sphingobacterium. The sequence goes on from JASLCA010000105.1 coordinate 1,007, forward strand.
AACACCCTTAACTCCCCCTACATAATTCAAATAAAAGATCGGATACTTATTGTATATCGGGGTGCGGTATAGCTTCCCTTGATAGTATTCTTCCTTTGGTGCATAGCGCAAGCTAAGCGATACTTCTGTAGAATTAAGGTTGTCTAACAGCTTAAGATTGCCTTGTTCGTCCTGCATCTGAAAGCTTAGCATACCAGCTGGGCTCTGCTTCAGCATGGACAATCCAAGTAGGTAGGAGAAGTTATTTGCAAATTCTCTTTTATATTCTACACGATACACATCATTATACTGATAGCGCTCGTTCTCTCCACGCTTGAAAGATAGTAAGATATTGTCCTCTTGTACAAACTCTAAGTTTTGCCCCGGTATCTTGGTGTCATGCATAGCTGAAACGCGAATATAATGTTGCGGAAATGTATATACCGACTTGTTGTTTAGAGCATACGTACCGCTTAGGAAGTATTTCCATTTTTCGTCCTTAAATCCGTATGCACCGTATCCTTCTGCATAGAAGCGCTTGCTAAAGCTCTCTGTCGTTCGACCACCTAGACGCAAGCGTAGCCCCTCAACTGGGTTAAAGCTATAAAAGGTGTTTACAGGGCCGACTTCAATGGGGCCTGCCTGCTTATAGCCTGATAGGATAAGCGCACTGATATCCATAAAACGCTGAAAAGAGGGCATCAGTTGTAAGGTGTCAATATTTTTATAAATATTGAGTTCCTTTTCTCCTAAAGGTATAGGACGCTTGGCAGACCAATAATCCGCTGAATAGGACTGATCTTCGGATTTATATACCTTTACTACCGCAGGTCCTTGGTATACAGAGTCTGGGCGTACCAGGTTGGTTTTAAAGTCCTCAAAGGTGACTGTACGATTTCCTATAATGCCGGATCCTTTCTCTGTCAGTGAGAAGTCTAAGCCTAGGGAGCTGGTCTTGAGGTAATACTTGTTGGAAGGATCTTGCGCAAAGTCTAGCTTCACGTCTAAGTCCCGTACGAAGTTTAGGTTAATGCCATCTGCAACGCTTAATTCCGCCTTCTTAACGGCATACTTGCCATCCAAGGTTATGTAGAGCTTGCCTTGAAATAAGAGGTCTGCTTTATTCCTTGGGAAAAAGCTTAGTTCTACTAAATAAGGTTGTTCAGTCTTAACGGTGTCCGTAATGTAGAACTTGTAAAAGGTAGGCGAGGAGCCTGCTATTGGGCTTAAAAATTGGTTTGTAACCAATTCTATATTGCTCTCATAGATGTCCACGTCTTGATACAATTTATTAAAATAAGCACTTAAGCCACTGTTGTCAACAAACTTTGGATCAAATTGCGCGCGCTGTTCGGCCAAGATTAATTGCTTGGTTACATTGGGCTTTTTACGCTTAAACACTTGGGAGAGCTTCTCTTCTATAAATGCAGGCAGGGTATAGCTTTGCTTGGCCTCATCTTGCTCTGCATCGTCCTTTTCGAATAGGAATTGATAGTTTTTAAATATTTTCTTATTCTTAAACTTTTCCGAAAGATTACTTAAGCCTAGCGATATTTTTTCATACTGCTGATATTCAGCATAGTCATAGGCGTCTAGACGGTTTTCATCCTTATGTTCGATAACTTTTCGAATAAGCTCTACTGCGGG
>JASLCA010000114.1 GCA_030146225.1 Sphingobacterium sp.
TGGCATTGCAGTTGATGCTGCCTCAAGAGGTTTCAAAACCTTATTAGTTGAGAAATATGACTTTGCAAAGGGTACTTCAAGCAAAAGTACGAAGCTGGTGCATGGTGGCGTTCGCTACTTGGCCAATGGCGATGTAAAATTAGTTCTTTCGGCACTGAAGGAACGTGGACTTCTTTTTCAGAATGCACCCCATGTATCCTTCGTACAAAGCTTTGTAATTCCTTCGTACAGCCTATTTGGCAAGATGAAGTTTTTAATTGGCCTCAAGCTCTATGATTGGATGGCAGGAAGTCTTCGGATAGGCAAGTCTACCTTGCTGAGCAAGCAGGACGTAGTAGCTAAGCTTCCAAGGATTAAAACAACGGGCTTAAAAGGCGGTATTCAATATTTTGATGGACAGTTTGATGATGCTAGGCTAGCCATTAACTTGGCGCAAACAGCGGTTGAGAATGGAGCTACTGTACTCAACTATGCCAATGTTATCAACATTAGTAAGAATGCTGCGGGCAAGGTAAAGGGCTTAACCTTTGTTGACACGACAACGAATACAGAGCATACGATTAAGTCCAAATCAATAATTAATGCTACAGGCATCTTTGTGGATGACATCCTAAAATTGGATTCCAGCACGCATAAAAACTTGGTACGTCCTAGTCAAGGCGCACATATTGTGGTTGACAAGCACTTCTTGGGCAATATCGACGCCTTAATGATCCCAGAAACAAGTGATGGCAGGGTCTTATTTGGGGTGCCTTGGCACGACAAGGTACTGCTAGGTACTACAGATACCCCGCTGAATGAGCATGAAATCGAACCTCGCCCATTGGAAGAGGAGATAGCATTTATACTCAATACAGCCAATCAGTATTTAGAGAATGCACCTACACGCAAGGATGTACTCAGCGTATTTGCTGGCTTAAGACCTCTTGCAGCTCCCACAAATGGAGATGGCAACAGTACCAAAGAGATATCCCGTGACCATAAATTAATTAAGAGCGATTCAGATCTAGTCACCATCACTGGCGGGAAATGGACTACCTATCGTAAGATGGGGGAAGAAACGGTTGATTTCACCATTAAAACTGCTGGATTGGCGGCTAAGGCTTGTAAAACCTTACACCTGCCTATTCATGGCTCCACGCAAGCTAAGCATGCTGGACACTGGCAGGTTTATGGGAGCGACTTGGAGCAAATCCAAAAACTTATGCAAGATCAACCAGCTCTTGCCGAAAAACTACACCCTAAGTATGATTTCCGTTTAGCAGAGGTTGTCTGGGCAGCTCAAGAGGAGATGATTGTCAAGCTGGAGGACTTCTTAGCCCGCCGGATACGCTTTCTGTTATTGGATGCGCAAGCATCCCTTGAAGCAGCTCCAATGGTAGCTAAGCTTATGGCGGAACAACTTGGTAAAGATGAACAATGGATTGCCTCAGAGTTAGCTGATTATAGCAAGCTTGTGAAGCGTTACAGTATGTAATATATAAAACCTAATAAACCAAAAAATGATGCAAGAATTTATTTTAGCCCTTGACCAGGGAACGACAAGTTCGCGCGCTATACTTTTCAATAAAGCCGGGGAAATTGAAAATGTAGCACAGAAGGAGTTCACGCAAATATTTCCGCAATCGGGCTGGGTGGAACATGATCCGCAGGAAATCTGGTCCACGCAACTAGCCGTCTTGACGGAGGTGATTGCAATGGCAAATATTAAGCTGGAATCCATCCGTGGGATTGGCATTACCAATCAGCGGGAGACAACCATAGTATGGAATAGAAAAACTGGTATGCCTATCTACAATGCTATAGTATGGCAAGATAGACGTACCGCAGATTACTGTAAAGCAATTGCAGAACGCGGCTTGGCGAAAACCATCCAAGAGAAGACAGGCCTCCTTATAGATGCGTACTTTTCAGCATCTAAAATCAATTGGATACTCCAAAATGTACAGGGAGCTAGAGAACTTGCTGAGCAAGGAGAACTTGCCTTTGGTACCGTGGATAGCTGGCTTGTTTACAACCTTACAAACGGGGAGAAACATGTAACTGACGTATCGAATGCCTCGCGCACGCTTTTATTTAATATCAATACCCTGCAATGGGATCAGGAACTTTTAGACCTATTTGAAATCCCAGCAGCTATGCTACCTGAGGTATGTAGCAGCTCGGAGATCTATGGTTATACCAATACAGAATTGACCAATAGGTCCATCCCTATTGCTGGGATTGCAGGAGATCAACAAGCCGCACTTTTCGGTCAGCTTTGCACCCAGGAAGGCATGGTTAAAAACACCTATGGAACGGGCTGTTTTATGCTTATGAATATTGGCGACAAGCCAGTTATTTCCAACAATAAATTGGTAACCACCGTAGCTTGGAAGATTGGCAATAAAGTTTCCTATGCCCTAGAAGGCAGTGTATTTATTGCTGGGGCCGTGGTTCAATGGCTTCGCGATGAATTGGGTATTATTAAGAAATCTGAAGATGTGGAACGCTTGGCGACGAGTGTGGCAGATAGTAATGGCGTCTACTTTGTACCAGCATTCTCAGGATTAGGTGCTCCGCATTGGAATCCCGAAGCTAGGGGCTCCCTATTTGGACTATCTCGAGGAGCTAGCGATGCACATATCGCACGCGCTGCCCTAGAGAGCATCGCCTTCCAAACCTATGACATCCTGAAAGCCATGGAGATGGATGCGAAAGCCAGCATCAAAGAATTACGTGTAGACGGTGGAGCAACGAAGAATACCTTCTTAATGCAATTCCAAGCGGATATACTGGGCACGAAGGTTATTCGTCCAGCAATTACCGAGACAACAGCTATTGGTGCAGCCTTCTTAGCGGGCTTAGCAGTAGGCTTCTGGAAAGATATAAATGAGCTACAGACACTCTGGAAAGAGGAAAAAACATTTATACAAGAAACTGACCTGAAGCATCAGCAGCAGCTTTCGGAATGGAAACGAGCTACTGAAACCGTGAAGTTTTGGGCTAATTACAAAGATTCTAATTAATTCTATACTGATTTATTATGACAGCATTTGTAGCAGAATTAATTGGAACAGGCGCGATGATCCTCCTGGGGGGAGGTGTAGTCGCCAATGTCGTGCTTAAAAACACGAAAGGTAATAATAGCGGTTGGATAGTGATTTGTACTGCTTGGGCATTAGCGGTCTTTGTGGGGGTCACCATTGCAGGACCCTACAGCGGAGCGCACCTCAACTGTGCAGTAACCTTAGCCAACCTAGCTTTAGGCAAGATGGAACTAAGCACTGCCCTATCCTATATGGCAGCTCAATTTATTGGCGCTATGATTGGAGCTTTTCTGGTTTGGTTAATGTACAAGGATCATTTTGATCAGACTGAAGATGCAGGAGCTAAACAAGCTGTTTTCTGCACCGCCCCAGCAATCCGAAACTTGCCCATTAACTTGGTTAGTGAGATTATCGGCACCTTCCTGCTGATCTTTACCATCCTCCATTTTACGGATGCAAAGATGGCAGACTCCAGCACAATCGGGCTGGGATCTATAGGCGCTATTCCGGTAACCTTTTTGGTCTGGGTAATAGGTCTATCCCTTGGTGGAACTACGGGATATGCGATCAATCCAGCCCGGGATTTAGGGCCACGCATCATGCATGCTTTGCTCCCAATCAAGAATAAAGCAGCATTCGATGTTACATACGCTTGGGTCCCGGTAGTCGGGCCATTAATTGGCGCACTGATAGCGAGTACTTTATACAGCATCCTATATTAATTCATCAAGATTTAACATTGAATTAATATTAAACTATAATTTTTGCAACCAATATTAATAATAATACATCCCTATGTTAACTAAAAAGGTAAAAAACACAAAGTCATCCAAGGCTATTTCTAGCGCTCTCTGGATTGCTTTGGCTACGGCTTGTTACCCAGGAGGACTGGTTTATGCCAATCAACCCCTTTCTTTAGAAAAAACAATTAGCCAAGAGAAAATTAAAATTCAAGGTAAGGTAGTGGACAAAACCAGTAAAGAACCGCTAAGCAGTGTTTCCATTCGTGTAAATGGTAAAACTGTAGGATCTACTGATGAGAAAGGAGTATTCTCCTTAGAAATTCCCGCTGGATCAAATGTCAGTTTCCAACTTATAGGATATGACAATCAAGCCCAGACCTACTTTCTACCGACAAATAATAGCAACATTCAATTAAGCTCAAGCACATCTGGAATTGAAGAGGTGATTGTGACAGCCTTAGGGATTAAGCGCGAGCAAAAATCCTTGGGATATGCTGCAACAGAAATTAAAGGTGAACAATTAACTGATGCTGTTTCTAACAACTGGACGGATGCATTATCTGGAAAAGTAGCTGGGGTAAACTTGGTCCGTTCTGGTGGTGGTCCAGCAGGAAGTAACAAGATTATCTTAAGGGGTGAAAACAATTTAACTGGAAGCAACGATGCACTTATCGTAATTGATGGTATTATTACCAGTGCAAGTAGTGGAAAGATGACTGGTGGTAGTAGTGGCGCTTATTTATCTGATGACTCCCCTACTGATTATGGTTCTGGTCTATCGGATATCAACCCAGAGGATATTGAAAATATCACAGTATTAAAAGGCCCTAACGCAACGGCACTTTATGGAGAACGAGGTGCAAGTGGAGCCATTATTATTACCACAAAGTCTGGTAAAAACAGGAAAGGTATAGGGGTAACACTGACTTCCAACACCACAATTGAATCCATTTCGAGATGGCCGGATTATCAATTTGAGTATGGTCAAGGCGATGAAGGTGCCAATTATTACTCCTACTTAGCAGGTGGAGGATTAGCGAGCACGCGTAGTACGAGTTCGGCATGGGGGCCTAAATTCGATGGACAATTGTTTTACCAATATGACCCCATAACACAGACTCGAGGTAAAGAACCTACCCCGTGGGTACCTTACCCAAATGCACGTAAAGAGTTTTTTGATACGGGTAGAACCTTTACCAACTCCGTTACATTGGATGGTGGAAATGATAAAACAACAATGCGTTTCTCATATACCAATCTAAATAATGAGTGGATTATTCCAAATACTGGGTATGACCGGAACACAGTATCCGTAAATGCTAGTCATAAAGTTACGGATAAGCTAAAGATACAAACGCGCATAAATTACAAACAAAATAAAAGTGATAACCTACCCTCAACTGGTTATAACAACCAATCCTTAATGTATTGGAACATATTTTGGGTTCCTAATGCGCCGCTAAATTATTTGACCGATTATTGGCAGCATGGCAAAGAAAATGAATTGCAAAGTTATCCTTTCAGTTCTTATCCAGACAACCCCTACTTAATTGCCTATGAGATGCTTAATAAAACCAAGCGTCAAGGAATTACAGGAAATGTTGAAGCGACCTATACTTTCTCCAAGAATCTAAATGTAATAGCCCGCACAAACCTTGATTTTGGTATTGAAAGACGTTCGCAACAAAGACCTTTCGACACAGAGAAGTTTAGAAATGGTATGTACCGTACACAATCTATACAAAATCAAGAAACCAGTTCGGATTTCATGATTAATTACAACAAGGATGTAAATAAGGATATCAAAGTATCCCTTTCTGCCGGTGGAAGTACTGCACGTAATGAACGTTACCAAGAAAGAAATTCAGCTGACTCCCTTTCAGTCCCTGGAAACTTTACTTTAGCTAATGCTTCAGGAATCGTAGTAGCTTCCCCTTATCAGGATCAATATGTTATGAATAGTTTGTTTGCGTTAGGAACCTTTTCTTATAAAGAATTTCTTTTCGTAGACGTTTCAGCGCGTAATGACTGGAACAGTACATTAGCTACACCAGAACGTAAAGGGAACTCTTCTTTCTTTTATCCTTCGGCCAACGTGAGTTTAATTCTTAGTGATTTATTCACCTTACCAAGAGAAGTGAATTACTTAAAGTTAAGATCCTCCATTGCGGGCGTAGGCGGCGGTGGTACAGTGCCGTATTTAACTTCTTATACCTATAATCCAGAATTTACCTTTGCTGGGGGTGCATCCAATCCAACCTTAATTCCAAATCCTGAATTAAAACCTTTAAGAACGCAAAGTTTTGAGATTGGAACAGATATGCGACTCTTTCAGAGCAGATTTAATTTAGGCTTTACTTACTACAAAGCAAACACCTTTAATCAGCACTTACGTGCTACGACAGACCGTGGCTCTGGCTTTTCGACCGTATTGTTAAATGCTGGAGAGATACAAAACTCGGGGATAGAGATTGAGGCTGGTGCAAAAATTATTAGAAAACAAGATTTCCAATGGAATGTAAACGGAACCTTCACCGCAAATAGGAACAAAGTCATTGACTTGACGGATATCCTCCCACAGATAATCCTACAAAACGGTCCAGGTAGTCGGGGTGCTATTATCGCCAATATTGGTGGTAGCATGGGTGACTTATATGGCCGTGGCTACAAACGCTCACCTGAAGGGGATATTATTTATCAAAATGGCTTACCAATGTTAGATGAAAACATGAAGTACATTGGTAATACGAACCCTGAATGGAAAGCTTCGCTAAACAATGAGTTTAAGTACAAGCAATTTAGAGCTAGCTTCCTATTTGATGTACAATTGGGAGCAGTCGCCTATTCGCTTACCGCGGCTAACTTAGCAGAACAAGGAAAAACAAAGAATACCTTGCCAGGTCGTTACAATGGTATTATTGGAAAAGGTGTCGTAGAAAATGGAGATGGTACATTTAGCCCGAATCAAGTTATAGCTGAAAACATTTGGTCCTATTATACGGCGCATTTAGGCAAGGACAATGTGGAAGGTACAACGTATTCTACTGACTTCTTGAAGTTAAGAGAAGCGCGACTAGACTATTCACTTTCTGCAAAACAATTAGAAAGATTCGGTCTGACAAGAGCTACCATCGGGGTATTTGGACGTGATTTATTTATGTCAACAAAATGGCCAATCTTCGATCCAGAGTTTGGAACACTTAGTGGTTCTGATATTAACAAAGGTTTTGAATTAGGCCAGTTCCCTTCTACTAGAACATTTGGTCTAAATATAGTTATTGGAATTTAAGATGTTAGGAGATATAAAAATGAAAAAGATACATATAATCTTTGCAGTGCCCTTATTATTTGCACTAGGCTCTTGCAACAAAAACTTTGAAGAAATTAACACCAATCCAAACGGATTGAGCAAAGTAACCCCAGCGAACTTACTGGCACCTGCTTTAAAAAAGTCTGTGGAATATGGCATGAGCCGCTCACAACGAGTGAACAACGAACTTATGCAAGTAACCATAAACATGGGCGATGGGGATGGCAAGATTTTCAGATATGAAATTCGTTCTAGTGAAGCAGATTATCTATACAACAATCTTTTCCTGCAACTATACAATTTCAAAGATATCTATGACCTTGCGGAAAAAGCCGATAATAAATCTTACATGGGCGTATCCTTAATTTGTCAAGCATGGTTATTTTCGATCTTAACAGATACTTATGGGGATATTCCATATTCGAATGCATTACAAGGAAAGCAATTGAATATTAGTCCTGAGTTTGATAGTCAAGAAAGTATCTACAAAGGATTATTCCAATCCCTAGATAGCGCAAACGTCTACCTAAAGGGCGCTGCAAATCTAGATAACGGATCAGATCCAGTGTACGGCGGAAATGTAAGTTTATGGCGTAAATTCGGGAACTCACTTTACCTTCGTCTTTTGATGCGTGTATCGGAAAAAGCTACAATGAATGCTCCTGCACAAATTAGAAAAATGATTGATGAAAAGGCTGCAGACTATCCTGTTATTGCAAATAATAAGGAATCAGCTGTACTGCGTTGGACGGGCACAGCACCTTATACTTCTCCATTTTCTACATGGAGACCTGGAGATTGGTACGCACCTAAATTATCTTCCTTCTTTGTGGACAACCTGAATGAGTGGTCTGATCCACGTATTCAAAAATGGGCATCTTTATATGACGGCGAGTATGCGGGTATTGCAAGCGGCTATCCAATTGGAACAAACCCTGTTGGAAAGTCAGCCTTGTTAACGAGCTTGATGACAGAGCCTTTACTCGGCAATATATTAAACTACAGCGAAATTCAATTTGTTCTAGCTGAAGCTGCTGTGAAGGGCTGGATCGGTACAAAAACTGCTAAACAATACTACGAAGAGGGTACCAAAAATGCCATAGAAATGTGGAGTCTTGAAATGCCTAAAGATTACCTAAATGGGCAGCATATAGTATGGAATGAGTCGGCAAGCCAAAGTCGTAAAATGCAACTTATTCATCAGCAGAAATACTACAGCTTGTTTTTTACCGACATGCAGTCATGGTTTGAATTTAGACGTACAGGATATCCTGAATTACCAATTTTATCAGGACATCTAAACAATGGCGTCATGCCAGCTAGATTAAACTATCCAGTTTATATCCAATCGGCAAACCCAATAAATTATAAAGCTGCAGTACAAAATCAAGGTCCTGACAACATTAACACTCTGGTTTGGTGGCAAAAACCTTAACGCAACGCATCATGAAAAATTATATACAGAAAAAAGCATTTAAAAAAAGCTTTTTAATGGTTTTAGCAGCAGTTGGACTGTTACAAGCCTGTGAATCAAAAGATCAAGAATATATTGGAGAATTGAGCCCTTACATTGCACTGGAGGATGTTCGAGCATTACATAAAGGAAATAATGTTACCCTAAATAAGGAAACCCTATCAGGGGCTTCTATGATCTATGGTACAGTTATTTCAGATCATAGCGGAGGCAATGTTCCTGAAGGTACAGTAGTCTTGCAGCAATGGAAGCGGAATCGTCTACGTGGTATGGCTATTCAGATCGGAGCTACAGCTTCCGACTACAAACCTGGGGATTCTATTGTAGTTAATATTACGAATAAAACCTTGATGAAAGATGGTTTCTTAACTGTCCTAGGCGTGGGAACTACGGATGTTCAGAAAATATCCTCAGGGAATACAGTTCGTATGACCACCACTACAGCATCGAGTATTAACACTGCTCCTCAAAATTTCGAAGGCACGATGGTCCGTGTAATTGGTGGACAGATGTTCCCAAAGCCAACGCTTGAAGAAAATTTTGCTGGTACGAAGCTTATGATTAATGGTGCCGATACGATCAGTATTATCACACTGCCTTCAGCTCAATTTGCAGATCTAGCAGTGCCTAGAAATATTACCGTTTCAGGAATTTCACTAGGTGCGCCAGCTGATGCACTTTATTCGCAAAGTATCTACCCTAGATATACTTCAGATATTATTGATGTATCAGACCCGGAAGTTCCGGAATATATAGGAACGACCCCAATTATTATTAGCGGCTTCTGCACAGACCCTAACGGTTCGGATGGTAACTATGAGTATATTCAACTGAAAGCCAATGTGGATATAAACTTTGCCGAGGTTCCATTCTCGCTTGTCACCAGTACAAATGCTGGCACAGTATTACATACCGCAGGTTGGGCAAGCGGTGGAGGACGTACCTACAAGTTTAATATTACCACAGGCTCCGTTAAAAAAGGCGAGTATTTCTATGTAGGTGGACATCAAAGAAGAATAAATGGTGCTAACTCTACCGTAATATCCTCAGCCAACTGGGTAAGGTATATACAATACAGTACAACAGCAGGAGATGGCTTTGGAAATGCAAGTAGTGGACTTTTACCAAACAGTGGTAATGCTGGAGGTATCGCATTGTTTATTGGTACAAATATCGCTGAACAAACTATGCCAATCGATGTAGTCTTCTATGGAGGAACCGGTACTGCTTCAATTATTAGTACAGATAAAACCTTAGGTTACCGCATTGCAAATACCGATCACTATGCTACTTACAATCAAGAAACAGGTGATCCTACTCCATTCTTCTCTATGGGAGATGGTAAAAATGACTTTAGATTCCCACATACGCTACCAATAGATGCAGGTGTGTTTTACAAGCTTGGTGGTACTTTCAATACAACGACTAGAAAGTGGACCATCCCAAGAGAACCTAATCCTATCTTATTGACTAAACAGTCTGTCTTAACAGAAATTGAGACAGGAGAGGGAATTACTACCCAAATAGATTAATATTTAGGTAGCGTTGTTAGTGCTCAGCTAGCAACGCTACCTTTATATTTAACCGTATTACTAGCCTAAAGAAAACCAAATGAAACATAATAAAATCAAACAATTTCTAATTGCTTTTTGCTTTTTAACTATTTTATCTGCGCATTCTTGTAAAGATAAGTCAAGTATTAGCCCAAAAGATGATGAAAGCACAATAGTATCGCTTGACCTTACAAATATAAATGTACCTGCATCTTACTATATTTCTCCGGATGTAGAATTGCTTATTAAAGGGGTAGGATTTCAGAAAGATGATATTATTTCCTTTGTACCAAGAGATAATCAGTCAGCTGTAATTAGCCTGCCTATTAAAACCTTAAATGCAGACAACATTATTTTAACCCCTTCTAATGAGTTAAAAAATGGCGTATACCGCGTACTTATCCAAAGGGGTGTTGCGCAAAGACAACTTGGTCAAACAATTGTATATGCTGTTTTCAATCCCAACATTCCTGACATGCCTGGAATGACGGTTAAGGGAAGTGTATATAGCCAAGGTAAGGGGCTCGCCAATGTAGTCGTTTCAGATGGTAACGAACTTACTAAGACCGATGAAAATGGCGTTTATTACTTAGCATCAACCAAGCAGACTGGGTATGTATTTGTTTCCATTCCTGGAAATTATGAAGTGGCAAGCAGCAATGGAAATCTACCCGTTTTTTACCAATTTTTGAATACAGCAGACAAGGCTGTAGAGGTTAAAGATTTTGAGCTAATTCCTGTAAACAATGAAAACCACGTCGTTTTAAGTTTAGCAGATTTACACTTAGCAAACCGTACAAATGATATTGCACAATTTCAAAATGGCTTTGTAAAAGATATTAACCAACAAATTGCAAAGCATGAAAGCCAAGGAACGAAAGTATATGGTCTTACCTTAGGGGATCTCACTTGGGATACATACTGGTATAGCAACAGCTTTATGATACCAGAGTATATTAAGCAAATTAGTCAAGTAAATGCGCCTATATTCAATGTAATTGGGAATCATGACAACGACCCTTATATTGCAAATGATTGGATATCTGAAAATGCATTTCGAAATGCATTAGGCCCTACCTATTATTCTTTCAATTTAGGAAATATTCACTATATCGTACTAGATGATACAGAGTACCTAAATGCAGGCGGCGCTCCAGGTGTAGTTGGAAGTCGTAATTACAATGGTAAAATAACCGACCAACAAATGAGTTGGCTTGCCAAGGACTTAGAGACAGTGAATTCAAACACCCCTGTTATAGTGGCAACCCATATACAAATACACAATTCTCCAAATGAAAAGGGTAGCTTGCCTTCCTTTAGGGTGAGTAATGGTGACAAATTGGTAAGCATGTTAAGTCGTTTTAACGAAGTACATATACTAACTGGACATACTCATATTAACTATAAGGTGGATCGTGACAACAAAATAATGGAACATAACTTAGCCGCCGTCTGTGCTACTTGGTGGTGGACAGGCAATAAAGGCTATGCCGACAACCATATCTCTCCAGATGGAAGTCCAGGTGGTTATGGGATTTGGGAGATGAATGGTAACAAAGTAAAGTGGCAGTATAAATCGATTGGCTATGAACAGGAATACCAATTCAGAGCTTATGATTTAAACAATGTGCACATCAGCGCAGATACCTATACCAAGAATGCAACTGATGAATATAAGAAACTAGTTCCAACCTATGCTTTTAACTTTGCAGCGGCAAATAAGAGTAATGAGGTATTAATAAATGTTTGGGGATACGACCCAAAATGGACAGTTGATGTTAGCGAAAATGGTAAACCATTAAAGGTAGAAAGAGTAAGTTCAAGAGATCCGCTTCACATAATATCTTACGGAATGAAACGATTAGATGTTAATGCAGAACCAACCTTTGATTCAGCGAACAGCTCACATATGTTTAAGGTAAAAGCGAGCACCGCTACAAGCACATTATCAATAAAAGTTACGGATCGCTTTGGAAAGGTATACAACGAAACCATGACCCGACCAAAAGCTTTTACATATAATATGCGTTAAAGACAAAGGCTTACTCTTTAATATTTTTAAATTTACAGGACAACAATACAATAGCTATGTTTAATACGATGAAATCAACACTTGCGATGAGCCTACTACTTTGCCTATCCATCTCTTCCTGTGGTGTACAAAATAATGTGAACAACAACGCTACATCTTTTCCAAAATTCGCTTATGAGGGACATCGCGGTGCACGTGGCTTGTACCCAGAGAATTCTATTGGCGCCATGAAGACTGCAATTGATCTACCCAAGGTTACCACTTTGGAGATGGATTGTCATATTACCAAAGACAAGAAGGTCGTAGTCTATCATGATCATTACCTGAATCCTAAGTTTGTGCAGTACAGCAATGGCAAAGAGCTTGCAGGGAAGGATATTAAAGGCTTGATTTACGATTACAGCTATACGGAGCTCAGTAAGTTTGACATTGGCTCAAAGGTCTACAGCGACTTCCCTGAGCAAAAGAAAGTTAAGACGGAGATCAACCTGCTTTCGGATTTAATTGATGCAGCTGAGGCTTATGCAAAGGAAAAACGCAGCAAGCCGATGTTTTACAATATTGAGACTAAAAGTACAGCGGGTAAAGATGGTAGCTACCACCCTAGGCCACAGGAATTTTCGGATCTACTTTTACAAGTGGTTATTGACAAAGGAATTGTCTCTCGTACTGTTATACAGTCCTTCGATAAACGCACTATTCAATACATAAACAAGATATACCCACAGGTAAAGACTTCCTTTCTGATTGATGCGAAGAATAAAAAATCCATCTCAGAACTCATCGAGGAATTGGGCTTTACCCCGTTTATTATCAGTCCCAACTATCAGCTGGTAACCAAGGAGTTTATGGCTGATGCACGTAAAAATGGCGTAAAGGTAATTCCCTGGACGGCAAATGATAAAAATGAGATAAATCGCTTGAAATCCTTAAAAGTAGATGGCATTATCAGTGATTATCCAAATCTTTTTTAACTGTAAAACTTCATGCTAAATATATTTAAACCTGCGGCACACAAGCCGCAACTACCTGAAAGTAGAATCGATCCCGAATACAAAAAATTACGCTTTCAGGTATTTCTAGGTATCTTTTTAGGTTATGCAGCGTACTATTTTGTACGTAAAAACTTCTCCTTTTCGATCAAGGATCTACAAGACAACCTAGGCTATACCAAGGCTCAATTGGGCTTTGCTATGTCAGCACTTTCTATTGCTTATGGACTGAGTAAGTTCTTTATGGGCAATGTCTCTGACCGTAGCAACGCGCGATACTTCCTAGCAACAGGACTTATCCTTTCCTCCTTAACCATGATATTCATGGGCTTCTCCACCTTTGCGACCTCCTCGGTAACGGTAATGTTTATCTTACTGTTTATCAATGGCTGGGTACAGGGGATGGGCTGGCCTGCCTGTGGCAGGGTCGTTGTTCACTGGTATTCAGTTCGCGAGCGAGGGACCGCAATGTCCATATGGAATCTAGCCCATAATGTTGGCGGATTCTTAGTAGGGCCTTTAACCATCTGGGGCGTGGAACTCTTTGTTGATTGGCAAGCCCGTCTTTATTTCCCAGGATTAGCCGCAATCTTAGTTGCCCTTATTGCCATTCTTTTGGTAAGAGATACCCCACAATCCTGTGGCTTACCTCCTATTGAAGAATACAATAATGATTACCCAAAAAACTACGATGCCTCTCAGGAGAAAGAGTTTACGGCTAAAGAAATCTTTTTTAAATATGTATTAAACAATAAAATGCTTTGGTTTATAGCCATTGCCAATGCATTTGTTTACCTCGTGCGAAATGGTATTGTAAACTGGGCACCTACCTTCCTCCAAGAAGCGAAGCATTTTTCCGCATCAGAAGCAGCCTGGTCTGCATCCTTCTATGAGTTAGCCGCAATCCCGGGGACCATCCTCTGCGGCGTCTTAAGTGACAAGGTGTTTAAAGGCCGTAGAGCGCCTGTAACCATTATCTACATGGCATTAACCTTTGTTGCAACCTTTGTCTATTGGACAGCACCAGGAAGCAGTGTATGGGTGGTAAACATCTCCTTATGGGCAATTGGATTCTTAATCTATGGTCCAGTTATGCTGATCGGGGTACAGGCCCTGGATCTAGTCCCCAAGAAAGCAGCAGGTACTGCGGCTGGACTGACGGGCTTATTTGGCTACTTTATCGGAGACCTATTAGCCAATGCGGCATTAGGTTCCATCGTTGACAATAGTGGCTGGGATAGCTCCTTTGAGGTTATCCTGCTGGCATGTGGTCTAGCGATTTTATTCACAGCATTTACCTGGAATAGAGAAAAGGAATTTCTAAGACTGAAATAAGTAAATTAACCCCATAAAAAAGCAGGCCAGATTCACGATGAATCTGGCCTGCTTTTTTATATCAAAACCGCTTAAAGACTAGTCACAGCCCTCAGGACCGCAGCTTTGCCCATCAATTATGGTAAGTGGCTGAATCGCATTCTCCTTTTGCCATTCAGCAAAGGCATTCTCCAAGGTTTGTTTAAATACAGATACGTCTTGCGCACCAGAGATCGCATACTTTCGGTTAAAGACAAAGAAAGGAACACCCCGTACACCAACCTGCTGGGCTTCATAAATATCTTCCCGCACTGCATCTTCAAAACGACGCTCCGTTAAGGCAATTTCTAGGGCAGCGGCATCCAATCCTAAGACAGTGGCCATATCCTTTAAAACCTCTATATCATCCACATTTTTACCCGTGGTAAAATAGGCTTCAAAAAGCAATTCCTCCGCTTCGCCTTGTTTGCCAAAGCTTTTGGCAAAATGCGAAAACTCATGGGCTTTCATCGAGTTGGCAACTACAGCCTTATCAAAGTCATAGTGCAAGCCCACTTCCTTAGCCATTAGCGTGACCTGATCACACATCGCCTTTGCCTGTGCAACAGGCATCCCTTTACTCGCTGCTAAATGCTCATAAGTGCTCTGCGCTAGGTTAGTCGGCATATTTGGGTCAAGCTGATAGCTTTTCCAAACAAGGCTTACTTGATCGGCAAAAGGGAAATCCTTTACTGCCGCTTCATAGCGACGCTTTCCAATATAGCAGAAAGGACACATAATGTCGCTCCACACCTCTATTTTCATTTTATTCGACATAAAGTATATTTTGTTATAATAAAATTAGCAAATAAAGTCTGAAGACAAGAAATTGCGCCTAAATATGACCTTTGAAGGAGATTATACAATTATGCTTGAATAATTCACGCCAACGTAATCTTTCTGTTAGATAAACCCATATAGCCTCTTGGAATACATTTTTTACGTATTTTTAGCTAAAATATATGCTTCCCCCTATGGAATTGTTTATAAAAAATATGGTTTGCGATAGATGCACAATGGTCGTTGAAAACGAGTTCAAAGCTTTGGGCTTAACCATTCAGCATATAGAATTAGGCAAGGTAAGCATCTTGGAAGAGGCTATAGATAATAAAATTGATGCCCTAAGGCAGCGCTTAGAGCAACTCGGCTTTGAGGTACTTAATGATAAGAAGGCAAAGACAGTAGAACGCATCAAAAACCTAATTATTAAACTTATACAGCAACAAGAAGCAGACTTAAAGATTAACCTTTCTGATTATCTTGCAGAAAAACTAAATAAGGACTACAACAGCTTAAGCAGTCTATTTAGGGAGATGGAAAACAGTACCATAGAAAAGTTCTTTATCAATCAGCGGATAGAAAAAGTAAAGGAGCTTATTGCCTATGACGAGCTTAATTTAAATGAGATCGCCTTATTGCTCAACTATAGCAGCGTAGCCCACTTAAGTAACCAGTTTAAAAAGATTACCGGCTTATCCCCCTCAGCCTTTAAGAAGCAAAGTGATGGCAATCGCATAGCCTTAGACAAAGTTTAAGCGTTATTTAACTGTCAATTATAAAATTATATAAACCATTACCTAAATTATACAACTTTTCGGCTTCCAATTTGTTCATTTTTGTATACCGCTAATATTTAGCAGGATACAGGCTATATGGAAAACGAAGAAAAACTGAAAGAAATAGCAAAGCAGCTAGCTCAACCCAGTGGAACTAAAGGGTTGGAGATTGCAGACATGATGCAGCATACAAATGCTAACATGACGCGTCATGCTATTGAACAGCTTAAACTAGAAGCTACTGACAATGTCTTAGAGATTGGTCATGGCAATGCAGGTCATCTGGCCGAAGTCTTTCAGAAACATCCCACTATACATTATCAAGGCTTGGAGATATCCGAGTTAATGCATGCCCAAGCCAAGGAAAAAAATGCAAGCTTTATTGCAGTAGAAAAAGCAAACTTCAGCTTATACGCAGGGAAAAGCATCCCCTATGCGCAAGCTTCCTTTGACAAAGTGTTCAGCGTAAATACCATTTATTTTTGGCAGGAGCCATTGCAAATGCTTCAAGAGATTAGCCGTGTACTAAAGACGGACGGGCTTCTTGTTTTAACTTTTGCATTAAAAAGCTTTATGAATAGCCTCCCATTTACAGCATATGGCTTCGAGCTCTACGACTTGGACATGCTAAAAAGCTTGACCAAAGGCAGCTCCTTATCTTTGCAAGCCAGCGAAGTACAGACCGAAAGTGTCAAAAGCAAGACTGGCGAACAGGTACAGCGAGAATACATCAGCGTGCTATTCAAAAAGCTAGCAGAGTAAAGATCGGAATGCCCGATCTCTTAGAAAAGCCTGCGCAACCCCTATACAGGGTAGCTGTAAAGAAACCTTAAACAGAAACTTAACACATTTTTACTACGATTGTCAGAAGATTAAACGTAAGATTATGAAGAAACAATATAAAGTATTAGGCATGACTTGCACTGGCTGTAAGGATACGGTTGAAAAAAAACTTAATGCACTAGAGGGCCTTCAGGCATCGGTCAACTTAGAAAAAGGGCTCGTGGATATCAGCATGAGTTCGCATTATAGCTTAGAAGAGATGCAAGAACAGGTAGATCCTTCAAAACATTACGAGATTGTTGAGTTAGACTCTGAAAAAACAGTTCATAAAGCAGTCGTTGAAGATTCTCCAAGCGGGACTTACATCTGTCCCATGTACTGTGAAGGGCATGACAAGACCTATCCGCAAAAGGGAAATTGTCCTGTCTGCAATATGCATCTGGTTCCGATAGAATCCCTAAAGGATAAGCAGGCCCATAATGATCATGCAACCCTAGATAGCTTAAAGCCTGCGGACGACAATGCGGACTCTTACATCTGTCCCATGTACTGTGAAGGGCATGACAAGACCTATCCGCAAAAGGGA